>NZ_BKFU01000066.1:0-17608 GCF_008980265.1 Acinetobacter sp. TUM15064
TTCTTGGGTAAGATGAGTATAGTTCATGATGCAACTTTGACTTTGGTCGGTCGGAAGCAAAATGCTAGCTCATCTTGCTTCTTTCCAATAATTTAATCTCTGTTGCACTTCATTTGAGAATCTAAGTTTACAAAAAAGTACCGTCTGTTGGTGCTTTTTTTGTTTTGATTAATAGCAATAAGACATGAGGAAAAATAATATGAAAAATCTTCTAAAAATTGCGCTTTGTATGAGCAGTTTAAGTCTAGCTGTAGGCGCATGGGCAAATGATGACCATATCATCATGCAAGAAGCGGCAAACAATCACGTCACTGTTTCAGCCATTGCAAATCTCAAAGATGAAACGGCGGTCACTTTAAAAGGTACACTGTTGAAACATCTCAATGAAGATCATTATGAGTTCAGTGATGGTACAGGGGTTATTTTGCTGGATATTGATGAGGATTTATGGAAAGTATCCAATATTAAAGCAGGCGATAAAGTACAGGTGGTCGGTGAGGTCGACACACATCGTTATAAACCGACCGATATTGAAGTTGTTAAAATAGAGAAAATTTCGTAATAAACACAGCCCATAATTGCGTGCTTTTTTGTTTAAACATCACCAAATGTTGGCCTTGCATAAAGCTTGTCCGAATTATGTGCGTTATGTGTGGAAAAATGCTAGAATACGGCGCTTATATTCGTTTGCCTTTCATAGTTGTTTGTCATGACTACCAATACTCAAATTACTGAAGATCGTATCCTTATTTTGGATTTCGGTTCTCAATATAGCCAGCTTATTGCACGCCGCGTACGTGAAGCTGGTGTATATTCTGAAATGTATGCTTTTGATATGTCTGAAGAAGACATTCGTGCATTTAATCCAAACGGTATCATCTTGTCAGGTGGTCCTGAGAGCGTACACGAAGAGGGCAGCCCACGTGCGCCAGAAGTTGTGTTCAACTTAGGTGTACCAGTTTTGGGTATTTGCTATGGCTTACAAACCATGTCGGCACAACTTGGCGGTAAAGTTGAGCCAGGGACAGTACATGAATTCGGTTATGCCGAAGTAAACATCCAAGTTCGTGACAAGTTGATTGGTGATCTTGAAGACACCAAAGACCAGCTTAAAGTATGGATGAGTCATGGCGACAAAGTGACGGCGATTCCTGAAGGTTTCCAAATTACTGCAAGCACGCCAAGCTGCCCAGTGGCGATGGTTTCTGATGAAACACGTCGTTTCTACGGTATTCAGTTCCACCCAGAAGTAACGCACACTGCAAAAGGTGCAGAGTTATTGTCTAACTTTGTACACAGCATTTGTGGCTGTCGTAGTCTGTGGAACTCTGAAAACATTATCGACCTGCGTGTTGAACAACTACGTCAACAAATTGGCGATCAGAAAGTTCTTTTAGGTCTGTCTGGTGGTGTGGATTCATCCGTTGTTGCGGCACTTTTACACCGTGCAATTGGCGATCAATTGACTTGCGTATTTGTCGATAATGGTTTGCTTCGTTTAAACGAAGGCGAGCAAGTGATGGACATGTTTGCGAAAAACATGGGTATCCGTGTGATTCGTGCCGATGCTGAAGAGCGTTTCTTGACTGCACTTGCGGGTGAAGTTGATCCTGAGAAAAAACGTAAAATCATTGGTCGTGAGTTCATTGAAGTTTTTGCTGAAGAAGCGCGTAAACTTGATGGTGTAAACTTCCTTGCACAAGGGACGATTTACCCAGACGTGATCGAATCTGCTGCAACCAAAAATGGTAAAGCACATGTGATTAAATCTCACCACAATGTGGGCGGTTTACCAGATGACTTAGCTTTTGAATTGGTTGAGCCAATCCGTGATTTGTTTAAAGATGAAGTACGTCGTTTAGGTACAACTTTAGGCTTACCGCATGAAATGCTATATCGTCATCCATTCCCAGGCCCAGGTTTGGGCGTGCGTATTTTGGGTGAAGTGAAGAAAGAATATGCAGACATTTTACGTCTTGCAGATGACATCTTCATGCAAGAGCTTCGTGCAAGTGGTTGGTATGATAAAACTGCACAAGCCTTTGCTGTATTCCAACCTGTGAAATCTGTTGGTGTCGTAGGTGATGGTCGTCGTTATGCATGGGTGATTGCGCTTCGTGCTGTTGAAACGGTTGACTTCATGACAGCACGTTTCGCACATCTTCCTTATGATCTTGTCGATAAAATCTCAACGCGTATCATGAACGAAATTAAAGATGTTTCTCGTGTTGTGTATGACGTGTCGTCTAAGCCACCAGCAACGATTGAATGGGAGTAAAACTGGGGTTTCAAGCAGCAACGCTGCTTGCCAGTTTTACGCCAAGCGCTTTGCGCGCGGCAGTTGACGCAAATTATCTTTAAAAAAGAGCGCCTAAGCGCTCTTTTTTTTATTTAAAAGTGTCAGAAAAGTTAATTAACTAAGAAGTACGGTTCTAAGAGACTAAAGAGCTTCTTATTTAATATTGCTGAGTGATATTTACCATTTTCTACCCATGATGCACTTTCAAGCCAATTAGTACTCTCTTGCACAATTTTTACTAAAGCATCATGGTCAATTAGACACCATCCTTTATCAATTGGAAAAGCTATATGTAAGTTTTTATTTATATACTTTTTATCAATTGTAATGCGGCTTTTTAGCTGGATTCGTAAGGTGTCTTTTCCATTTAAATGATATGCAAGAAAATCGGCACCATTCCAATCATCTGATAACTTTATACAATTGAATCCGTAGTCTGCTAAATATGCCGAGATTTTCTGGAAATTATAAATTTCTTTTTGCCTAGGGGATAATTCAGAATAGATAATTTTATTAAACATTAAGGAAAAATTTTAGTTGTAAGTGATTTAATTGTATATCTTTTTTCTATAGGTTTAAATGCTCGGAAAAGATCGTTTTGATGAAGAAAACTTCTCAATTAGGCTAAAATGTACAACCTTTCATGATTCCTAAATCACTCCAGCAGAGCAAAAACACACCTTATAAAGATGTAACAACATTTTTACATCCACGCATTGCCTTTTACTTAAGTTTTGAAAATACAAGATATTGTCCCATGTTTAAGAATCAGCATTCTATTTTTAGGTATGTGCAGTTGGGAATCTGCTTGTTATGATCTAGGACATATGGATCTGTAATGAGTAAGCACATGACGAATAATAATTATACTGAACTTTCGCATTCGGATGACTGTGAAAAATACGTAAATCAATTCATTCAAGAGTTTCCACTGAGAAGTGCTGAAATCGGCCAAGGGACGGTCATCAAGCGTGCACTACCAAGTCGCCATAAACGAATGATTGGCGCATGGTGTTTCTTAGATCACGCTGGCCCTGTAACTTTCCCACAAGGGGACGGTTTAGATGTTGGTCCACATCCACATATTGGTTTGCAAACTTTTACATGGATGATTGAAGGCACCATGATGCATACCGACAGTTTGGGCAGCAAACAACTGATTCGTCCAAAACAGGTCAACCTCATGACCGCAGGACATGGAATTTCCCATACGGAAGTCGCACCAGATACAGAAACCAAAATGCATGCGGCACAGTTGTGGATTGCATTGCCCGATGCACAAATTGCTGTTGAACCCCGTTTCGATCACTATCCAGAACTGCCAGTGGTGGAAAAAGATGGGGTAGCATTTACCGTATTGGTCGGAGAGTTTTTAAATACCACCTCACCTGTGAGTGTCTATACCGAGCTGTTAGGGGTGGACTTAAGTGCAGCAGAAAGCACCAAGACCCGTTTAACGCTCAATCCAAACTTTGAATATGGATTTATGGCTTTAGAAGGAACGGCTACGGTCAATGGGCACGAACTGAGTGAAGACAATATGGTGGTGCTCGAGCAGGGTGTAAGCACGATTGAAATTGAAATTCATGCGGGTAGTCGCTTGTTACTGTTAGGTGGTGAGCCGTTTGAAAGTCCAATTCTACTGTGGTGGAATTTTGTTGGGCGTACTCAAGAAGAATTGAAAATTGCACGTGATCAGTGGATTGCACAAGATGAACGTTTTGGCTCAATTCCAGACTATGAAGGCCCGCGTTTGGAAGCACCAGCATTTCCAGACCAAATGCGCGCTTCAAAATAAGAGGAATACTGCGAAAAATCGTTCAACAACAGCATAGGTGGACAGTTTCAGTACTTGAAACCTATTCAAAAAAGATAAATGAAAAATAGGATAATAAAAAAATGGCAATCATTGCGAATGCAGAAGTGAAAACATGCGTCGAAGCATGGTCTGGTGAAGTAAGTAGTGGGCGACATCAATTCATTACCGATAAACCAGCGTCTTTTGGCGGTCAGGACAAAGGCCCTGCACCTTATGACTTTATTTGTACAGGCTTGATTTCCTGCACCATGATTACCCTAAGGATGTATGCACAGCATAAAGGGATCGAGTGGGGGGCTTTTAGTGTCGAAGCAGACTTTAATGCCAATAAAGAAGGCCGAGAATGGATTAGTCGTCGTTTGTCGTTTGAGCAAACATTGACAGAAGAAGCACGCCAAAAAATCTTAGATATCTGTCAAAAAACACCAGTTACTAAAACTTTATTACGTTCTGTTGAGATTGAAACCTCAATCGTTTAAGTCACTTGGCTGTTTTTAGAGGCAGTAAAGGATTTTGTACGACTGCAGATTCATGTACATCTACAGGTGCAAAATCCAAATTTTCGCGTAAAGTGAGTGCTAGATTTCAATTAAAACAAAAGGCAAAACAATGATCACTCTGCACCATTTGGAACATTCACGTTCTTTACGCATTTTATGGGCTTTGGAAGAGTTAGGGTTGGAGTATGAGGTGAAGTTTTATAAACGGCTGCCGACTTATGCTGCGCCACCTGAGTTAAAAGACATTCATCCCTTAGGCAAAGCCCCCGTTTTGACTGATGGTGATTTGGTCATAGCAGAATCTGCGGTGATTTTAGAATATCTGCAAGCCACTTACGATACGGCGCATAGGTTTAAACCGCAAAATCCAAAGGACTTAATGCAATACAACTACTGGATGCATTATGCCGAAGGGTCGTTGATGCCCTATTTGGTCATGACCTTGGTGATGACCAATGTACCGAAACATGTTCCCTTTCTAATTAAGCCGATTGCCAATAAAATTTGTGATGGGGTGAAAGGCAGCTTTATTAATCCACGCTTGAAAGAGCATAGTGCATATTTAGAAAATTATTTATCTCAACATGAATATTTTGCAGGTGATTTTTCTTTTGCCGATATTCAAATGAGCTTTCCTGTGGTGGCGATGCAAGAGCGAGTCAAAGCCCATAATCCTCAAATGGTTGCTTATGCACAGCGTATTCAGCAACGCCCAGCCTTTAAAAAAGCCAAAGAACTCAGTGGGTTATAGTGGTGGGTGATGGTTTGAACCTGATTTTTTTGCCCGGTGCATCGGGTAATACGGCATTTTGGCAACCTGTCATACAGCGCCTCCCAGAGGACAATTCAAGCATGGTCGTCGCTTATCCGAGCTTTGGTGGCTATCCGGATGATGTGAATGTGCAGAGTTTTGAGGGCTTACAAGACTATGTATTGAATCAAATTCAACAGCCTTCTGTGGTCATTGCACAATCTATGGGTGGCATTTTTGCAGTGCAAGCTGCCTTACAAAAACCTGAGCAGGTACAGGCTTTGGTACTTGTGGCAACCTCAGGCGGTATTGATTTAAGTCCTTTTCAGGTGGCGGATTGGAGAGAGGATTATCAACAGAACTTTACTGTTCCCGATTGGTTTGTTCAGCATCAGTCTGATTTGACGGACAGTCTGGAGCGTATCCAGTGCCCAGTTCTGCTGATTTGGGGCGATGCAGATCCGATTAGTCCTGTTGTAGTGGGGCAGGCCTTACACCGTCAAATACCACATGCTGAATTGTATATCGTGTCACAGGGGCAACATGATTTGGCTTATGTACATGCGGAGCATGTTGCGCAATTGATTCAGCGTTTTCTCACCAAACTCAGGGTATAAAAAAGGATGCCTCGGCATCCTTTTATTTTTTTAGCGTTTGACCACAATCGAATCAATCCCGCTATGTTGTAGGGTTTGCTGTGCAATCACCGCAGCTTCTTGCGAGTCATATGGCCCTGAAATCACGCGATACCATGTTTGCCCACCTTCAACGGTTTTGACGACATCGGCAGAGAGACCATTTAAGATAATTTCTGCACGACGTGCATCTGCACTGTCTGGGTCAGGGTAGCTACGCACTTGCAAAATAAAGCTTGGTGCTTGCGGTGTTGGTGCTGCTTCGGTTAAACCCGGTTCAGCAGGGGTGCTTTCTTCGGCAGCAGGTGCTTCAACAATCACCACAGTGCTTGGATTGTCTTTAGTTTCAGGAATGGCTTGATCTGGAATCGGAGTCACTTGCTGCTGTGGCAGTAAGTCGTAGAAACGGTAGTCTTTATTGGTTTCTTCTTGATAATGTTCCGAGGTGATTTGACCTTTCGGCTTCACTGGCGCCCAAGGCTTCCACAGTAACAGTGCTACAGCAAAACAGAGCACGATTAAAATGACCACAAGTGTACCGAGCCAAGCTGGAATCAGTGGCTTTTTGGGTTTGTTCGGTCTTTCAGATACACCGCGCTGCGTTTTTCCAAACACGTGGAAACCTCTTTTCTTCTAATCAATATGAGGGACTGGCCCATTCTTTTCTTTATTTTAATACTTGGCCTCAAGGGATTAAAAGAGGCGTCATCGTAAAATAAAGAATCGCTTTGCAAAATTCAAGTTTCACAAAGCGAACAATACATCTGGGTTGATATGGCTACTTCGGGCATAGCCCATTATCTTGCGACGATGTGCAAAGCGTTGCTTTTTACATCGTTACCTCAAGCATAGCTTTCGGTCTTGCAGCCATGTGTGAAGCTTTGCTTCACTTATTACATGGTTACTTCGGGCATAGCCCTTCGTCTTGCGACGATGTGCAAAGCGTTGCTTTTTTACATCGCTACCTCAAGCATAGCTTTCGGTCTTGCAACCATGTGTGAAGCTTTGCTTCACTTATTACATGGTTTCAGGTGCAGACACACCCAGTAACTCTAAACCATTACGCAAAACTTGTTGTACGTTTATTGAAAGTAATAAACGGGCTTGCGAAAGGGCAACATTCTGTTCGTCGATAATTCTTGTATTATCCAAGTTATACCAACCATGGAATAATGCTGCGAGTTCTTTCAAATAGTTGCCCACTTGGTGTGGTTCATAGCTATTTGCAGCACGAAGCACAATTTCAGGATAGGCTGCAAGTTTAGCCAGAATTTCAGTTTCAGCGTCAAGCGTTAATAAGGTCGCATCGTAATCAGCCGTTTTGCTACGATCAAAAGGAATGCCTTTTTCAGGGGCTTTCACATCGACCATACGATTGACACGTGCGTGCGCATATTGGATGTAGTACACCGCATTGTCTTTGCTTTGTGAAACCGCAAGGTCTAAGTCAAAGTCAATGTGTTGCTCGGACTTACGCATCACGTAGTAGAAACGCGCAGCATCGTTGCCCACTTCTTTGCGCAGGTCACGTAAAGTCACGAACTGGCCTGAACGAGATGACATTTGCACCATCTCACCACCACGCCATAAGCTCACGAACTGAACCAATAGAACGGTGAGTTTTTTCGAGTCATAGCCCATTGCATCAATCGCGGCTTTAACCCGTGAAATATAGCCGTGGTGATCTGAACCCCAAATATCAATCAGGTCGGTATAGCCACGTTGTAATTTGTTGAGGTGATAAGCGATGTCAGAAGCAAAATAAGTGGTTTGCCCATTACGACGCTTCACAACACGGTCTTTTTCATCGCCAAATTCAGTTGATTTGAACCAAATATTGCCGTCTTTTTCGTATAAGAAACCACGTTGTTCTAAAGTGGCTAACGCTTCATCAATTTTATCCGTGAGTGATGCTTCGCTGAACCATTGGTTAAAGGTTACGCCAAACTCACCTAAGTCATCTTTAATATCATCTAAGATGGCATGGAGTGCTGCTTGGTGGAATACACGGTAGCCGGTACCAATGAGTTGCTGTGAATTGGCGATTAAACCATCAATATGTTTTTCTTTGTCGCCTGAAAGGACAACTTTATTGCCTTCAGCATCGAGCTCTTCTGCATATTGTACATCTTCAGGGACATCGTTATAGACGTCAGCCACTGGTCGAACGTAGGCATCACCATCAGCATCAATAATGCTTTGCGCGATTTCTTTAACATAATCGCCTTGATAGGCATTTTTTGGGAAAACCAGTTCCTGACCTGTTAATTCGAGGTAGCGTAAATAGGTGGATGTTGCAAGGATGTCCATTTGACGGCCTGCATCATTCACATAATATTCACGGTCTACCGTTGCACCTGTTGCTTCAAGCAGGGTTGCAACGGTCATCCCGTACGCTGCGCCACGACCATGACCAACGTGTAAGCTCGACGTCGGGTTGGCAGAAACGAATTCTACTTGGATTTTTTTCGCAGCATTGGCTTGAGTGCGACCAAATTGCTTGCCTTGCGCTTGAATTTGCTCAAGTACAGCAAAACGTTGGTCAGCATTTAAAAAGAAGTTAATAAAGCCAGGGCCTGCGATTTCTGCTTTGCTGATGTCTGCCACTTCAGGCAACGCAACAAGAATTTTTTCGGCTAAATCACGTGGCTTCATCCCCGCAGCTTTAGAGGCAATCATCGCGATATTGGACGCGAAGTCACCGTGGCTTCGGTCTTTGGTACGCGTCAAATTACTGCTGTTATTCCAGTCTGCTGGAAGGACGCCTTCAGCTTGAAGGTTTTGCACTGCGTGCTCGAGAGCTGCTTGGATTGCCGTGTTCATATTCAGTCGAAAATTTAATGTCGCAGAAAAACGCTAAATATAGCAAATTTCGGCGTCTTTAGGTGAATCCATTTTTATAGAATAAAAAATGCGCACTAATTGCTAACGATTGCACTGCAACAAAGATGAAAAGTGCAGTATGATCAAAACCAAAACGCATACTTTTAAGGATGAAACGTGTCTGAACAGCGCCCCATGATCATTGGCAATATTCCCAAGTTACCCGCAAAATACGCCATGTTTATTTTGCCGTTTTTTATCTCATTTTTTATGAGTGGCATTATTTCGATGATCAATCTGTGGCGTAATTTGGGCTGGGTGGACAACTTTCTACAGGTTTGGCTGTCTGCATGGATGATGTCTTGGGTGGCGGCCTATCCTGTCGTGCTCATTGTACTGCCGATTGTGCGCCGTTTGACTGGTGTGTTTGTCGATATGTCACATCTGAACCCACCCAAATAACCTTCATTTTAGCTATTTTCACGGCATGAGACAGGTTTGCTGAGTAGTGCCGCATTTTGGTTTTGAAAACGATACAGTTTGCCTGCATGAAAGAGCTTAATCACTTGGGCACTGGCAAGCTGTTGTTGAAAACGACTCAGGGTTTGGTGTTGAAATGGATCAAAGGGATTGCCGTAGTTTTTGTTGTCGAGTAAAAACTGAATCTGTCCTGCTGCTTTATCATAACCATATAAAATACGTTTGCCTTGCGCATCTTGAAGCTCAAACGTAGGCGGATGACTGTTGATTTTACAATTCAGACGTAGTGAGAGCACAAAGCCTTCGGTCGATTTGTTTTGTAGCTGATAAATCCCTTGGTTTTCATTCTCCAGATAGACCCATTGGTTCAAGGGTAAATTGGCACTGAGTTGCTCATATTGTTCGATGGTGGCTTTACTGATATCAACAATGCCTTTTTGATCAATTTCAGGCAGTTTCTCGTGATTACCCAATAGCCCTGTAATTTTATGACTCACGGTATTTTGAGCCTTAGAGATAGATTGGCAAGCGGTCAGTTGAGCGGTAACAACGCTTATGAGGCTCAACAAGAGCATTAATTTTTTTATTGTCATTTTTTTGCGGATAGAGAACTACGAAAGGCGCTAGCTTAGCTTGTGTAATGGTGAAGTTCAATTTTTATCCATTTTGAATTTTGAGAAAAGTCTGTTTCAGTCCCTATATTTAGTTGTATGACTCAGTATTTTTATTTTCAGACTAAATCGCTTTGATAATTGCATCACGCTTATAAATATCAAAACATGAGTAAATGGCGCTAAGCTAGTAGCCGAAATAGATGTACAGATTCTCCCATAGGTTCATCTAAATCTATGTATAACGAGATAGGTAATGACGACAGAATATTTAAAGACAAAACAACCCTTATACATCCCTTATGCGGGCAATACCTTGCTTGAGTTGCCGCTGTTAAATAAAGGATCCGCATTTACGGAAGAAGAGCGCACTCGCTTCAACTTGCATGGTTTAATTCCACATGTTGAAGAAAGTATTGAAGAACAAAGTCAGCGTTCTTATCAACAGTACTGTGCTTTTAATGATGCGATCAATAAGCACATTTACTTGCGTAATATTCAAGACACCAATGAAACCTTGTTCTATCACCTTATTGAAAACCATTTAAGTGAGATGATGCCAATCATCTATACGCCAACGGTGGGTGAGGCCTGTCAGCGTTTCTCGGATATTTATCGCCGCCATCGTGGCACATTTATTTCTTATCCAGATCGTGCGCATATTGATGACATCTTGCATAACATTAACAAGAAAAATGTCAAAGTCATTGTGATTACCGACGGCGAGCGTATTTTAGGCTTGGGCGACCAAGGCATTGGCGGGATGGGTATTCCGATTGGAAAATTGTCGCTGTATACCGCGTGTGGTGGTATTAGTCCAGCGTATACTTTACCGATTACCCTTGATGTCGGGACCAATAACCAGCAGTTACTGAATGACCCGATTTATATGGGGTGGAATCAACCGCGCATCAGTGGTGATGAGTATTATGCTTTTGTCGATGAAGTGATTGCGGCGATCAAGCGTCGTTGGCCGAAAGCGCTGATTCAATTTGAAGATTTTGCGCAAAATAATGCTATGCCGTTACTGAATAAGTATCGTGATGCAATCTGTTGTTTTAATGATGATATTCAAGGTACCGCAGCCGTTTCTGTGGGTAGTTTGATTGCTGCATCACGTGCGGCAGGTAAACAGCTCAAAGATCAAACCGTTGCCTTCTTAGGTGCAGGTTCAGCAGGCTGTGGTATTGCTGAACAAATCGTTGCACAGATGAAAGTTGAAGGTTTAACTGATGCCGAAGCGCGCGCACGCGTGTATATGGTCGATCGTTTTGGTTTAATCACTGAAAATCAGCCGAATCTACTCGATTTCCAACGCAAATTGGCGCAAAAGCCAGACGTGATAGCGGAATGGGGCAATGCGGAAGAAGTGATTTCACTGCTTGATGTCGTGAAGAATGCCAAACCTACCGTGTTGATTGGCGTATCGGGTCAGCCGGGCTTATTCACTGAAGAAGTGATTCGCACTTTGGCTTCGAACTGTGATCGTCCGATTGTATTGCCACTGTCTAATCCAACGTCGCGTGTCGAAGCGGTGCCAGCGGATATTATTCACTGGACGGATGGCAAGGCTTTGATTGCGACGGGCAGTCCTTTTGCTCCTGTCAACTATCAAGGCAAAATTTATAATATTTCGCAGTGCAATAACTCGTATATCTTCCCAGGTATTGGGCTGGGCGTGATTGCGGCCAATGCAACCCGTGTGACAGACTCTATGTTAATTGCATCAAGTAATGCTTTGGCAGATTGCTCACCGATGTTGGTTAATCCTGAAGCAGACTTGTTACCTGAGATTGATGAAATTCAGAACGTATCTAAGCTGATAGCCTTCAAAGTAGCCAAAGCAGCGATGGATGCAGGTGTAGCCCCGATTATTAGTGATGAGCAATTGCAACACGCGATTGAAAAGAACTTCTGGAAGCCAGAGTACCGTCACTATAAACGTGTCGCCTTCTAAAGTTGAAATGAGATTGAACAAAAAGGAGCATGCTGCTCCTTTTTGTTTTTTTAGAGCTACGTCTTCATTAACATTATTTTACTAGATTAAAAAAAAGACATTTTGTACACTCCGCGCACAAATATAAAAACCAATAACTTCATAATGATCATGTTCAATTCTATTTATAAAATGCTGGAATCCTTTGGATTTAGTTCACAAAAACGTGCTTTGCATATTCATTTTTCCAATCTGGCCTTGAACACACAGGTATTTATTCAGCGCATTGAGGGTGAACACCGCATCAATCAGGGCTTAAAAGCTGAAATTCTATGTCTATCGACCAATGCTTATCTGCCTTTGAAACAGTTCATTGGTGGCCGTGTCGCGGTCGATCAAGTCACGGATGTGGGGCAACTTTCTCGTCTGACGGGGGTGATTACCAGCGCCAGTCAGGGGCAAAGTGATGGTGCATTAACCGTTTATAAACTGACGATTGAAGATGCAACAGCGCTGTGGCATAAGCGCAGAAACAGTCGCGTGTTTATGAGTAAAAGTGTTCGTGAAATTACTGAAACTCTGTTTAGCGAGTGGCAAAGTCACAGTACGTTATTTGCAGCCAGTTTAAGCCTGAACTTAGACGGGTTAAGCCGTGATTATGATGTGCGTCCTTTTGTCATGCAGTCCAATGAAACCGATGCTGAGTTTCTTACACGCTTATGGCGGAGTGAAGGGATGAACTGGTTGATCGATGAACAAGCCCCGATGGTGCTCAGTTCGTCCGAACCGATTCAGGCACAGCAACTTCGTTTAATTGATGATAATCAATCTTTTATTGCGCTGGGCCGCAGAAAGATTCGTTTCCACCGCAGCCATGCCACCGAGCCTTTTGATAGCATCACCAGTTTTATTGCTGAACGTCACTTACGGTCCACCACCGTGCAGACGCAGCGTTGGCAAGCGCAATATTTAGCTCAAGATCAGAGTCAGGCTGTATTGAGTGTGCATCAGCACAGTGACCAACAAGACAATGAAGGTTTGGGTTTGGAACAAGTCTGGTGTGTCAGTCCAGCATGGACGAGTGATCTACAGGGTGAGGATCAAACTACACCTGCCAATAGCAGCCAATTGGAACGCCTCAATCAACAACTGAACCAATATCACGAACTTCAGGCCAAATATTTCACAGCAAAAAGTAGTGTTCGAGATGCACAAGTGGGCTATTGGTTTGAAATGGTTGACCACCCCGAAATAGATCAGCATGTGTTCGTAGAGCGTGAATTTCTCATTTTAGGTAAAGTCTTTTATAACCAAAATAATTTACCCAAAGAGTTGCTACAGCAAATCAATCTGTTACTAAAAGGGAGTCGCTGGAAAGGTCTGAGTGAGGAACGACAAGCCAATGAACTCTTTGTCGTACGCCGTGAGGTCAAAATTGTTCCTGAATATCAAGCGTGGATACACCGTCCAGCAGCCTACCCTTTACGGGCTAAAGTCGTCGGGCCCGAAGGGGAAGAAATTTATGTGGATGCATGGGGGCGGATTAAAGTTCGCTTCATGTTTACCCGTAGTGATGACCATACCCATGATGGTGGTGCGGGGGCAAATGACAATGACACAGATTCGGCTTGGGTCGATGTATTGACCCCATGGGCGGGTGAGGGATATGGCGCACGTTTTCATCCGCGTGTCGGAGAAATTGTGGTTATTGACTTCTTTGAGGGGGACGTTGATCGACCCTTTGTCGTAGGGCGTATTCATGAAGCCGAGCGCCACCAAACTATGTTTGATGTGAAAGGGACATTGCCTGCGACGAAAAAGCTCAGCGGAATCCGTTCACAAGAGGTTGCAGGACAAGGCTTTAACCAACTGCGTTTTGATGATACGACAGGGCAAATTAGTGTGCAGTTACACAGTAGTCATGGAGCGAGTCAGCTCAACCTTGGTAACCTCAGTCATCCAAAAGAAACTGAAAACAGTGATGGGCGTGGTGAGGGGTTTGAGCTAAGAACGGATCAATGGGGAGCCATGCGTGCAGGTAAGGGTCTCTTGATTAGTACCTATGCTCAGGATCAAGCGGTCGCAGATCATTTGGCTGCGTCAGAAGCCCAGTCCATCTTGCAGCAAGGTCATGACAGTATGCACATGTTGAGTACTTTGGCTGTCAAACAACAGACCGATGCACTGAATGTCGTCAATCGTCTGCCTAAGTTGATTCAATCTTTAGAGTTAAAAGGAGCCAATCAAGCACTCCAAGCAACTGTTGGTTTATTTAAAACGGCAGTTAGTCAAGATCCGATTTCGGCACTAAAAAGCTGTGGTGGCTTCATTGAGGATATTCAAAAATTTGGTCAAGACACAGACAATCTGATCAATGAATTTAAAGACTTCTTTCAAGACGCGAATAACTCAATCGAAAACTTAAAAGCCTTTATTGATAATCTCGAAGAACATGGTTCAGATGCTTTAAAGAGTCAGTTGCAAAGTGTCAAAGAAAAATTGAATGCGGATCCTTTCTCCGCTTTAAAAGATGTTGGCAAAGTGATTGCTAATGTCGAGATGAATGACTTTGATCTGACCAGTGTTTGCGGAAGCTTTAATAAAGGCAGCAAGCTAAATGTTAATCCTATGCAGGCATTGGGCTCCATGCAAGGCTTTATGGAGACATATGCTCAAGAGGCAGAGCAAACGCAGGATACTCACAATCAAGCTCAAGCGAAGATCTTTCGTCAGGCTTTAATGTTGTTGGCTTCCCCCAATGGTATTGCCCTCACGACACCCGAAGATATTGTTTTACAGGCTTCTCAAGACATTGTTGAAAGCGCACAGGGGTCTATTAACTTAAGTGCACAGAAGAATATTATTGCGCATGCACAGGATAAGGTGAGCTTATTTGCTGCACAAAAAGGGCTAAAGGCATTTGCTGCAAAAGGAAAAGTTGAATTACAGGCGCAAGATGATGCGATAGAGGCGATTGCGCGCAAGGTGATTAAGCTAATTTCAACTGAAGATAAAATAGAGATAACCAGTCCAAAAGAAATTGTGCTTACTGCTGGTGGTTCACAGCTCAAAATCAATGGGGATGGAATTTTTACGACAACAGGTGGAAAGTTTGAAAGTAAGGCGGGTCAGCATAGTTTTGTGGGTGGGGCAAAAGTGTCTTATGAGGTTCCTGAATTACCTTGCTCTTCTACTTTTAGCAATCGGCTAGATATTTATAATTTATTTTGGGCAAGTGATTTTAATCAGCTCAGTTACAAAGCTTTTATTCCTGAGACAAATGTATTTATTGCAGGGGTAATAGATGAACATGGCCGTACAGGAAAAATTAACACATCAGACCCAACAAAAGTCCAAGTGCTTGTTGGATCTGATGATGAATGGGGCTTACGAGTCGAAAGTTTTGATGAAGATGATTTTAGTATTGATAAAAATGTAAATGGTGAGAATTTAGAAATAAATCATAATGAAAATAATAAGGATTAGAAATGAATAAAAAATCATTAGTGACTATACAAATTTTAGATTTATTTGGAAGCCCAATTCCTAAAGCTCAATATAAAGTGACGAACCAAAGGACTGGACAGGTTATTGCGGCTGGTGCAACAAACTCTAAAGGGTGCATTGTCGAAATTAGCCGAGATAAAGGTACAGCATTAGATGTTCATGTCAAAAGTATGTTTGATGGTTTAATGCTAAAAGTCCAAAGCTTTGTTATGTCTAGAGATAGGATGATTGTAAAGATTACGAGCCCTAAAGTTCTTTTAAACTTAACGACATTCACTAATCAGGGAAGTAATGGAGAATATAAAAGAAAAACACATGTTGTGAAAAAAGGAGAAACTTTATTTGATATCGCTCAGAAAAATAATACGACAGTTCGCGCATTAGAACGCCTAAATAAGATAGATGATCCAAATAAGATTTATATTGGTCAAGTGATTAAGTTGGAAGTAAATATTCCAGCTGCAGGAAATCATGTGCATCAACAAAAAGAAAAATCAGCCACACAACCAAAAAATCAATCGTCCCCTAGTACAACATCAAAAATATCTCAGAGGCAAGAAGCAAAAAAGCCTTCTCAGGCGAGTCCGCAAAAAAAGCAAGGTGATGGACTTTTTTCAGGAAATTTAGGTAATGAAATCCTAAATAAGGTGAATGAACTTTATGAAGAGGGTAAGAATATACTCAATGAAACTGCCAATTTAGGCTCTAAAATCCCGACAGTTGAAGACCGTAGCCAAGAGAGTGGAACACCCAAAACGAATACTGAAAATTTATGTAAAACCAATCCTCAATGTATTTCATCAGGTAAAAGTGAATTAATTAGAGAAATTAATATTCGTTTAGCTGGGTTTGGTGGTGCATTACCCACAGATGAGTTTACTAACTTAACAGCTGCTTGTATTAGGCAATTTCAGAGAGATTATATGGGGGTGATTGAAACTGGAAAAATTTGTGGAAGCGTTTTATCTGCTTTGGATAAGTTTTACTATGAGTATCCAATAGCAAGTTTTATGGCGAAGGCTTCTTGTCCGTGTGGTGAGTGTTTAGGGTATGGTAATAATATTAGAGGGGTGAAGTCAGGATTAAATACTGCAAATGAGTATCCAGGTTTACATAGGTCTTTAATATGGGTGTTGAAGGCATTAAGTTTTTATCTAAAAAATGATTTTAAATCTGAAAATATCGAAGTAGCATATATAGAGTCCGGGTATAGGTGTATCGAGAGTAATAAACAAAAGAAAAGAACTAGTGTTAACCATATGGGACTAGCTTTAGATATACATTTTAATAAAAATGGAGTTAGAACTACAGCTTCTCAAGATATGAATAAAATACGTAAAAAAATATTAGTAGCTAAGATGAATGCTTCAGAACAAAGACAAGATGGTAAAATTTATCTGGAACCAGAAAAGTTTAATGATGGTTCTTCGGGAGCAAGTACATGGGTGCATTACGATGTGACAAAATTTTCAATGGTTGCTAGAAATGAAATTTATTTTAAAAAAACAGTTAAAGATCTAAATGGAGAATTATTCTCTGTTCTACTAAAAGAAATAAATAAGCAATCTTTACTCAGTTGTTCTGGTATTATCTTTAAAAATGAAGATCCTAAATCTAATATTTTAGAAAGTGAGTTGATTTTATCGAATCAAGATATTATTGATATTATGAAGGTAACGGAGACTGAAGTAATTAAATTTAAAAATGAAAATAATTTTAAACAACAAGCTGCTGGAGTTGTAGATACTATATTAAATAGGACGAAATCTGGTGTATGGGGAGGTACTGTGAGAAATGTTGTCAATGCACATCGTCAGTTCTCTAAAATAACAGGACCTAAAAGTTTAGAGCCATATGGTTCTGTTCAAAATATGCCAATGTCTGCTGTTAGCTCAAGGATAAAAAATTTCGTGAATAGTTATTTGATTGAAAGAGCAAATGGTCGCCCATCCATTGTAGGGGGACATTTGAATTATGCAAATAAATATTATTCTGATGAATATAATCGAAAAGCATGGGTCAATGTTTTTCATGATAAAGCTGTTAGAGAGGGTCTAATTTTTGGTCATGGAAAAGCAATTCATGCACATGGTACAGTTTCTGAATTAAAAGATAGTATTCCAAAATCATTTAAATTAAGACTTCCAGATAATTTTAAAGGAATTTAACACCATGTTTAATTTTAATTTTTTTTATTTAATTTTTTTTATAGGATTAGGTTTTCTGAATGTGGCATGTGCAAAAACT
>NZ_BKFU01000067.1:0-17434 GCF_008980265.1 Acinetobacter sp. TUM15064
TTAACGGTTACCGTCCACAGTTCTACTTCCGTACAACTGACGTAACTGGCGCGATCAAACTACAAGATGGCGTAGAAATGGTAATGCCTGGTGACAACGTTGAGATGTCAGTAGAATTAATCCACCCGATCGCAATGGACCCAGGTCTACGTTTTGCGATCCGTGAAGGTGGTCGTACAGTTGGTGCTGGTGTAGTTGCTAAAGTAACTGCATAATCATAAAATAAAAATGCAAATTGGGGTTTAGGCTCCAATTTGTTTTGCAGGCTAGTAGTTCAATTGGTAGAGCGTCGGTCTCCAAAACCGAATGTTGGGGGTTCGAGTCCCTCCTGGCCTGCCAACTTTTTTATAAAAGATCTTGATGTCGGCAAAACTGGTCATATAATAAGTCGCGAAACCTACGACGAGTACAAAAATGTCGAATGAAAAATTACGTGACGCACAAGGCGACGCGGCAATCCCTCAAAGAAATAATTCTGCTGAAGTAGTTAAATCGGGTTCTCCTTTAGACGTGGTCTTATGGATTATTGCATTGATTTTATTAATTGGTGCAACCATGGTGAATCAACATCTACCAGCATATTGGGCACCAGCCAACGATATCTGGGTGCGCGTTGGGGTAATTTTGGCTTGTATCATCGTGGCATTCGGTTTATTATACGCCACCCATCAAGGCAAAGGCTTTGCTCGTTTGTTGAAAGACTCGCGAATTGAGCTACGTCGAGTGACTTGGCCAACAAAGCAAGAAACCGTGACCACATCTTGGCAGGTGCTTGCAGTAGTTGTTGTTGCATCCATTTTATTATGGTGTTTTGACTACATTTTAGGCTGGTTAATGAAGTTTATTATCGGGTAAGAGAGCTATGAAACGTTGGTACATTATTCATGCCTATTCAGGTTATGAAAAACAAGTGATGCGTTCACTTAATGATCGAATCCAGCGTAGCGCTGTAGCCGATAGCTTTGGTGAAGTCCTTGTTCCTACCGAAGAAGTGGTAGAAATGAAGGATGGTAAGAAGCGTAAATCTGAACGTAAGTTCTTTCCAGGCTATGTATTGGTCGAAATGGAAATGAACGATGAAACTTGGCACATTGTTAAAGAATGTCCAAAAGTTTTAGGTTTTATTGGGGGTACGGCTGAGAAACCTGCACCAATTACCCAACGTGAAGCAGATGCGATTCTTGCTCGTGTACGCAATACTGGTGAAGCACCACGTCCGAAGACGATGTTTGAACCAGGCGAAGAATTACTCGTAATTGACGGTCCATTCACAGACTTTAAAGGTGTGGTGGAAGAGGTTCTATACGAAAAGTCACGTTTAACGTTGACTATTAATGTATTTAATCGACCAACTCAGGTTGAACTGGAATTTCGCCAAGTCGAAAAATCGGTTTAATAGATGTTGTTTGAAAACGCCTGACTTATTTATAGGTCGGGCATTGTTGTTGTAACGATATCGTTACTTATAAATTGGGGAGCCTTCACCGGCGTTTGTACCCAGAGGTAATTTGAAATGGCTAAGAAGATTGACGGCTATATCAAGCTGCAAGTTCCAGCTGGTAAAGCGAATCCATCTCCACCGATTGGTCCTGCACTAGGTCAACGTGGTGTTAACATCATGGCATTCTGTAAAGAATTCAATGCTGCAACACAAAAAGTTGAAGTTGGTTTACCAATTCCTGTTGTGATCACTGTGTACAACGACAAGTCGTTCACATTTATCATGAAAACTCCTCCTGCATCTATTCTTCTTAAGAAAGCTGCGGGCATTCAAAAGGGTTCATCTGTACCAAACAAAACTAAAGTTGGTAAGTTGACTCGTGCTCAATTAGAAGAAATCGCGACTACTAAGGAACCAGATTTGACTGGTGCTGATTTAGACGCACGTGTTCGTACCATCGCTGGTTCTGCACGTTCTATGGGCTTGGAAGTGGAGCTATAAGACATGGCAAAGTTAACTAAACGTCAAAAAGCCATTGCTGCTGCTATTGAAGCAAACAAAGTTTACACTTTAGAAGAAGCAGTTGCTGTTCTTGCTGGTCTTCCTGCTGCGAAATTCAAAGAATCTTTGGATGTTGCGGTAAACCTAGGTGTTGACCCTCGTAAATCTGACCAAGTTGTTCGTGGTGCAACTACACTTCCTGCAGGTACTGGTAAAACTGTACGTGTAGCTGTGTTTGCTCAAGGCGCTGCTGCTGAAGCTGCTAAAGCTGAAGGCGCGGACATTGTTGGTTTTGATGACCTTGCTGAAAGCATCCAAGCTGGTAACCTTGACTTCGACGTTGTGATTGCTGCTCCTGATGCAATGCGCGTTGTAGGTAAATTAGGTACGATCCTTGGTCCACGTGGCTTAATGCCAAACCCTAAAGTGGGTACTGTAACTCCTGACGTAGCTACTGCAGTTAAAAATGCAAAAGCTGGTCAAGCACGTTACCGCGTAGACAAAGCAGGTATTATCCATGCTGCGATCGGTCAAGTAGGTTTTACTGCTGAAGCTGTTCGTCAAAACGTTGAAGCGTTAATCGCTGACCTTAAGAAAGCAAAACCTGCAACTTCTAAGGGTGTTTACATCAAAAAGATCACTTTAAGCTCAACTATGGGTCCTGGTCTTACTGTTGATGTACAGAACGTTTCTAACTAAGTTTAACTTAGACAGAATTTTAAAGCCCTGAGTAAAAATCAAAGCGCTGCTTTGATTTTTACGCAAGAAACGCTCTGTCGTATTTTGCAAACTTAGGCAAACTTTGAATTGATAAATGTAAATTTGTCAGCGTCAAAGACCTCAGGCGAGAGTAATTTCGATTACTTTCTTAATTTTCCAGCCTGAGTAGACGCGGTGGTGTGATTTGTTCATCCTCCGCGTGTAAGTTCAGTGATGAACTTACGAATTGGGAGTGTACTTCGCGTAAGTACATAAATCACCGTTAGGAGGTTTTACAATGGCTCTTCTTATCGAAGGCAAAAAACAGATCGTTGCTGAAGTAACTGAAGTTGCTTCTACTGCGTTTGCTGCTGTTGTTGCTGACTACCAAGGTTTAACTGTTGAGCAATTAACTGCTCTTCGTGTTGAAGCTCGTAAGTTAGGTGTTGCTACACGTGTTGTACGTAATACTTTGGCTAAACGTGCTCTTCAAGATACGCAATTCAATATCTTGAACGACAACCTTGTTGGCCCAACAATTTTAGCTTTCTCAACTTCTGCAGATGATATGGGTGCTGCGGCACGCTTATTCGAAGAATTTGCGAAAACTAATAAAGCATTTGAACTTAAAGCTGCTGCATTTGAAGGCAAACTTTATCAAGGCGCAGAAGTTAGCGTTATCGCGAATCTTCCAAACCAAGAGAAAGCGCTTACTATGCTTGCAAGCGTTCTTCAAGCTCCTATTTCGAAATTGGGTCGCTTACTTACAGCGCTTCAAGAGAAAAACGAGTCAGAAGCTGCATAAGCTCAAACTTAAACACACATCATTCAATACCCATTTGGAGTTACTCTCATGGCTTTAACAAACGAAGAAATCTTAAACGCAGTTGCTGAAAAAACTGTTCTTGAACTTGTTGAACTTATTTCTGCTTTCGAAGAAAAATTCAATGTATCAGCTGCTGCTGTAGCTGTAGCTGCAGGTCCTGCTGCTGCTGCTGCTGAAGAGCAATCAGAATTCAACGTTGAGTTGACTTCTTTCGGCGCGAACAAAGTAGCTGTAATTAAAGCAGTTCGTGAAATCACTGGTCTTGGCTTGAAAGAAGCTAAAGACATGGTTGAAGGTGCTCCTTCAGTTCTTAAAGAAGCTGTTTCTAAAGAAGAAGCTGAAGAACTTAAGAAGAAACTTGAAGAGACTGGTGCTACTATTACTATTAAGTAATGTTACCAGGGGGAGAATATTATTTTCTCCCCAAAAATTGGCTGATGGCTCTTGGGTCATCAGCCTTTTTGCGTTACAATAATCGGCTCGATTTTTGTTTGCTTGGTGGAAAATCCATCAAATTAAAATAAAGATAAAAATCAAACGCTTACCAATATTTTTCAAATTTAAAAATATTGGTAAGCGTTTCAATACCACTGAAAATTGCAGCATTTGTAAAAAGTGGTGGCCATATCGGCCTGCGTAATTCCTTCTGAGCCCGTTCTGCAGGCGGGCTCGGTTTACTTTCCGAGGACTCCAGATGGCATACTCATATACCGAAAAGAAACGGATCCGTAAGAATTTTGGTAAATTGCCTAGTGTTATGGATGCTCCGTACTTGCTCGCGATTCAAGTCGACTCGTACAGAACATTTTTACAAGATGGCAAATCACCAAAAAACCGCGAAGATATCGGTCTGCAAGCCGCGTTTCGTTCAGTTTTTCCTATAGAAAGTTATTCTGGCAATGCTGCTTTAGAATTTGTTGAGTATAGTCTTGGTAAGCCTGAGTTTGATGTACGCGAATGTATTCTTCGTGGCTCAACTTATGCAGCACCAATGCGCGTAAAAATTCGTTTGATCTTAAAGGATCGTGAAACGAAGTCTATTAAAGACGTGCGTGAGCAAGAAGTGTACATGGGTGAAATGCCACTCATGACGGATAACGGTACTTTTGTGATCAATGGTACTGAGCGTGTAATCGTATCTCAATTACACCGCTCTCCAGGCGTGTTCTTCGATCACGATAAAGGCAAAACCCACTCAAGTGGTAAAGTACTTTATTCTGCACGTATTATTCCTTACCGTGGTTCATGGTTAGATTTCGAATTTGATGCCAAAGACCTTGTTTATGTACGTATTGACCGCCGTCGTAAATTACTTGCGACTGTGGTTCTACGCGCACTCGGCTATGACAACACGCAAATCTTAGATCTATTCTATGAAAAAGTGCCTGTATACCTAGACATGGGTAGTTACCAGATTGACCTCGTACCTGAGCGTTTACGCGGCGAAATGGCACAGTTTGACATCGTAGATAACGATGGCAAAACGATTGTTGAGCAAGGTAAACGTATTAACGCACGTCACGTGCGTCAAATGGAAGCTGCAGGTCTTGAAAAACTTTCAGTACCTGATGAGTACTTGTACGAGCGTATTACTGCTGAAGACATCACTTTAAAAGATGGTGATGTGATTGCAGCAAATACTTTGCTTAGCCATGAAGTGATGGTGAAGTTGGCTGAAGGTGGTGTTAAACAATTTAACATTCTATTCACCAATGACATTGACCGTGGTTCATTCGTTGCAGATACTTTACGCGCAGATACAACGACAGGCCGTGAAGAAGCACTGGTTGAAATCTACAAAGTGATGCGTCCAGGCGAGCCACCGACGAAAGAAGCTGCTGAAAATCTATTCAATAACTTGTTCTTCTCTTCTGAACGTTATGACCTCTCTCCAGTCGGTCGTATGAAGTTCAACCGTCGTTTGGGTCGTCCTTACGAAGTGGGTACAGATCAGAAGTCACGTGAAGTTGAAGGCATTTTGTCGAACGAAGATATCACTGATGTACTCAAAACATTGGTTGAAATCCGTAACGGTAAAGGTGAAGTCGACGATATCGACCACTTAGGTAACCGTCGCGTACGTTCAGTTGGTGAAATGACTGAAAACCAATTCCGTGTTGGTTTAGTTCGTGTAGAGCGTGCAGTTAAAGAACGTTTAAGCCAAGCTGAAACAGATAACTTGTCTCCGCAAGATTTAATCAATGCGAAGCCAGTTGCCGCTGCAATCAAAGAATTCTTTGGTTCAAGCCAATTGTCTCAGTTCATGGACCAAAACAATCCATTGTCTGAGATTACGCACAAGCGTCGTGTATCTGCACTTGGTCCGGGCGGTTTGACACGTGAGCGTGCAGGCTTTGAGGTACGTGACGTACACCAAACTCACTATGGTCGTGTATGTCCAATTGAAACGCCTGAGGGTCCAAACATTGGTTTGATCAACTCGCTTTCAGTTTATGCGAAGTGTAATAACTTCGGTTTCTTGGAAACACCATACCGTAAAGTAGTTGATGGTCGTGTAACTGATGAAGTTGAATACTTATCTGCAATTGAAGAAGTGGGTACTGTCATTGCACAGGCCGATTCTGCAGTTGATAAAGATGGTACGTTAACTGAAGAAATGGTTTCTGTACGTCACCAAGGTGACTTCGTTCGTATGTCACCTGAAAAAGTAACGCATATGGACGTATCTGCACAACAGGTTGTTTCTGTTGCAGCATCGCTTATTCCATTCCTTGAACACGATGACGCCAACCGTGCATTGATGGGTTCAAACATGCAACGTCAGGCTGTTCCGACATTGCTTGCTGACAAGCCGCTTGTTGGTACAGGTATGGAAGCAAACGTAGCACGTGACTCAGGTGTGTGTGTGATCGCAAACCGTGGTGGTGTGATTGAGTTTGTTGATGCATCTCGTGTAGTCATTCGTGTCAATGAAGACGAGATGGTTGCTGGTGAAGCAGGTGTAGATATTTACAACCTGATCAAATATACCCGTTCGAACCAAAATACATGTATCAACCAAAACGTTGTTGTACGTTTAGGTGATAAAGTGGCTCGTGGTGATGTTCTTGCCGATGGTCCTTCGACTGATGGCGGTGAGCTTGCACTGGGTCAAAACATGCGCGTTGCGTTCATGACGTGGAATGGTTACAACTATGAAGACTCGATCTTACTTTCAGAGCGCGTACTTCAAGAAGACCGTTTAACCTCGATTCACATCCAAGAATTGTCATGTGTCGCACGTGATACTAAGTTAGGTGCAGAAGAAATTACTGCCGATATTCCTAACGTTGGTGAAGCTGCACTGTCTAAGTTGGATGAGTCTGGTATTGTTTATATCGGTGCTGAAGTAACTGCTGGTGATATCCTTGTGGGTAAAGTAACCCCTAAAGGTGAAACACAGTTAACACCTGAAGAAAAATTGCTTCGTGCAATCTTCGGTGAAAAAGCTGCTGATGTGAAAGATTCATCATTACGCGTTCCATCGGGTACTAAAGGTACCGTGATTGACGTTCAAGTGTTTACACGTGATGGTCTTGAAAAAGATGAACGTGCTCAAGCAATTGAAAAAGCGCAACTTGATGCATACCGTAAAGACTTGAAAGAAGAATACAAAATCTTTGAAGAAGCAGCACGTGAACGTATTGTTCGTTTGTTGACAGGTCAAGAGTCGAACGGTGGTGGTACAACTAAACGTGGCGACAAGCTTTCTGAAGATGTGTTGTCTGGTTTAGAGTTGGTTGATTTACTTGAAATCCAACCAAGTGATGAAGCGATTGCTGAACGTTTAACACAAATTCAAGTGTTCTTGAAAGAAAAGAGCTTTGAAATTGATGAGAAGTTTGCAGAGAAAAAACGCAAACTTTCTACAGGTGATGAATTAACAACAGGTGTATTGAAAGTTGTTAAGGTTTACTTGGCTGTTAAACGTCGCATCCAACCGGGTGATAAGATGGCGGGTCGTCACGGTAACAAGGGTGTTGTTTCTAACATCTTGCCAGTTGAAGATATGCCGCACGATGCCAATGGTGTTCCAGTCGATATCGTATTGAACCCGCTGGGTGTACCGTCACGTATGAACGTGGGTCAGATTCTAGAGACTCACTTAGGTATGGCAGCGAAAGGTCTTGGCGAAGAAATCGACAAGATGTTAAAAGCGCAACGTACTGTACTTGAGCTTCGTGGATTCTTAGACAAGATTTATAACAAAGTTGGTGGCGAGCAAGAAGATCTTGATAGCTTAACTGATGATGAGATCTTGGTTCTTTCTGGTAACCTTCGTAAGGGTGTTCCACTTGCAACGCCTGTATTTGATGGTGCTGAAGAATCACAAATTAAAGACTTATTAGAGCTTGCGAACATTTCACGTACTGGTCAAACAGTATTATATGATGGTCGTACAGGTGAACAGTTTGACCGTCCTGTAACTGTAGGTTACATGTACATGCTGAAACTGAACCACTTGGTAGACGACAAGATGCACGCGCGTTCTACTGGTTCTTACTCATTAGTTACTCAACAGCCGCTTGGTGGTAAAGCACAATTCGGTGGTCAGCGTTTCGGTGAGATGGAAGTCTGGGCGCTTGAAGCATATGGCGCAGCTTACACGCTTCAAGAAATGCTTACTGTTAAGTCGGATGACGTTGAAGGTCGTACCCGTATCTATAAGAACATTGTAGATGGTAACCATTATATGGACCCAGGTATGCCTGAATCGTTCAACGTATTGACCAAAGAGATCCGTTCTTTAGGTATCAACATTGAACTGAAAAATGGTGACTAAGAAATCTCCCCCAGCCCCTCTTTATTAAAGAGGGGAGCAAGTCCCCCTTTATAAAGGGGGATTTAGGGGGATTAGATATTCCCAAATTTCAGTAAAAACAATATTTGTGACCCAGTTGGGAGAGCGTAGCTCCCCAACACACGGAGAAAAAAATTGAAAGACTTGCTCGATATCATGCGCAAAAAGACGGATTCAGACGGTCATGCTCCAGTTGAGTTTGATCGCATCCGTATTGGTCTTGCGTCACCAGAAATGATTAAGTCATGGTCTCATGGTGAAGTTAAAAAGCCTGAAACCATTAACTATCGTACGTTCAAACCAGAACGTGATGGTTTATTCTGTGCCAAAATTTTTGGTCCAGTCAAAGATTACGAATGCTTGTGTGGTAAATACAAGCGTATGAAATACAAAGGCGTCATTTGTGAAAAATGTGGCGTTGAAGTAACAACTGCGAAAGTTCGTCGTGAGCGTATGGGTCACATCGAGCTGGCGTCTCCAGTTGCACACATTTGGTTCTTAAAATCACTTCCAAGTCGTATCGGTCTATTATTAGACATGACTTTACGTGATATTGAACGTGTATTGTATTTCGAATCTTACGTGGTTACTGACCCAGGTATGACTCCATTTGAGAAATACCAACTTTTAAACGATGAAGAATACTTCAATGCTTTAGAAGAACACGGTGATGAATTCACTGCGAAAATGGGTGCAGAAGCCGTTCAAGACTTGTTAAAAGACATTGATCTTGAAAACGAAATTTCACGTTTACGTGAAGAAATTCCAAACACAACGTCTGAGACGAAGCTGAAAAAAGCGTCTAAGCGTTTGAAGTTGATGGAAGCGTTTAAAGAGTCAAACAACAAGCCAGAATGGATGGTGATGAATGTACTTCCAGTACTTCCACCAGATCTTCGTCCGTTAGTACCGCTGGAAGGTGGTCGTTTCGCGACTTCTGATTTGAATGACCTTTACCGTCGTGTGATCAACCGTAACAACCGTTTGAAGCGTCTACTTGACCTTGCAGCGCCAGACATTATCGTACGTAACGAAAAACGTATGTTACAAGAGTCTGTCGATGCATTGTTAGACAACGGTCGTCGTGGTCGTGCAATCACAGGTTCGAACAAACGTCCGCTTAAATCTTTGGCTGACATGATCAAAGGTAAGCAAGGTCGTTTCCGTCAAAACTTACTTGGTAAGCGTGTAGACTATTCAGGTCGTTCGGTCATTACCGTAGGTCCTACTTTACGTTTGCACCAATGTGGTCTTCCGAAGAAAATGGCACTTGAACTCTTCAAGCCATTCATTTTCGCGAAACTACAAGCATCTGGCCAAGCAACCACCATTAAAGCTGCGAAGAAAATGGTTGAGCGCGAAACGCCAGAAGTTTGGGACGTTCTTGCTCACGTGATTCGTCAACACCCTGTGATGTTGAACCGTGCGCCTACACTTCACCGTTTGGGTCTTCAAGCATTTGAACCGATTCTGATTGAAGGTAAAGCAATCCGTCTTCACCCGCTCGTTTGTGCTGCGTTTAACGCCGACTTCGACGGTGACCAAATGGCGGTACACGTACCATTAACACTTGAAGCGCAGTTAGAAGCGCGTGCGTTAATGATGTCGACCAACAACATCTTGTCTCCAGCGAACGGTGAGCCAATCATCGTACCGTCTCAGGACGTTGTCTTAGGCTTGTATTACATCACGCGTGATGCGATCAATGCCAAAGGTGAAGGCATGGTGTTTGCAGATACTCACGAAGTGAACCGTGCACTTGCAACAGGTCAGGTCAATTTACATGCTCGCGTAAAAGCACGTGTACACCAGACTGTGATTGATGAAAATGGTAACCGTGAACAGCAAACCATTGTTGTGGATACCACACCTGGTCGCTGCTTACTTTGGGAAGTTGTGCCAGAAGGTATGGATTTCCAACAAATCAACGTTGAGATGACCAAGAAAAACATCTCTAAATTGATTAACTCTTGCTACCGTAAATTAGGTCTTAAAGATACAGTGATCTTTGCGGACCAATTGATGTACTTGGGTTTCCGTCAAGCGACACGTTCAGGCGTATCGGTCGGTATGGAAGACATGGTGATTCCACCTGCGAAGTACTCAATTATTGAAAAAGCGGAAGTTGAAGTTCGTGAAATTGAGCAACAGTTCGAACAAGGTTTCGTAACTGCGGGCGAACGTTACAACAAAGTGGTCGATATTTGGGCACGTACCAACGACCAAGTAGCGAAAGCGATGATGGACAACTTGTCTTTTACCACTGTTAAAAACAAACAGGGTGAAGATGAGAAGCAAAAATCATTCAACTCGATCTATATGATGTCTGACTCAGGTGCCCGTGGTTCGGCAGCTCAGATTCGTCAGTTAGCGGGTATGCGTGGTTTGATGGCGAAACCAGATGGTTCGATCATTGAAACTCCAATTAAAGCGAACTTCCGTGAAGGTTTGACCGTACTTCAGTACTTCATTTCAACACACGGTGCGCGTAAAGGTTTGGCCGATACAGCACTGAAAACAGCAAACTCTGGTTACTTGACACGTCGTCTTGTAGACGTAGCACAAGACTTGGTTATTACTGAGCCTGACTGTGGTACTTTGGGCGGTCTTGTCATGACTCCGTTCATTCAAGGCGGTGACGTGATCGAGAACTTAGGTACTCGAGTACTGGGCCGTGTTGTTGCTGAAGATGTGAAGAAAGCAGGTTCTGACGACGTTATCCTACCACGTAACACTTTGATTGATGAGAAACTTGCAAACTTCTTGGAAGAGCAAGGTGTCGATGAAGTTAAAGTACGTTCAGTGGTTGCGTGTGAATCTACATTCGGCGTATGTGCGAAATGTTATGGTCGTGACCTTGCACGTGGTCATCAGGTGAACCCTGGTGAGTCTGTGGGTGTTATGGCTGCGCAGTCGATTGGTGAGCCGGGTACACAGTTAACAATGCGTACCTTCCACGTAGGTGGTGCTGCAAGCCGAACGTCTGCTGCAAACAGCGTACAAGTTCGTAACAAAGGTACCGTACGTTTCCACAATGTGAAAACAGTACAACATGCTAAAGGTCACTTGGTATCGACTTCTCGTTCAGGCGAAATTGGTATTGCAGATGATTTAGGCCGTGAGCGTGAGCGTTATAAACTGCCATACGGTGCGTCTATCTTGTTGAAAGATGGCGAAGCTGTAGAAGCAGGCGGTATCGTAGCGACTTGGGATCCGCACACCCACCCACTTGTAACAGAAGTTGCAGGTAAAGTACGTTTCAGCCAAATCGCTGATGGCGTCACTGTTACCTCTAAAACTGATGATGCAACAGGTATGACGACGATTGAAATCTTACCTGTGACTGCACGTCCTGCGTCTGGTAAAGATTTACGTCCTGCGGTTGTTCTTGATACGACGGATGGTGGTGAGCAGTTCTACTTCCTACCACAAAACACGATTCTTTCTGTCCGTGATGGCGAAACAATCGGTGTGGGTGACGTTATTGGTCGTGTACCACAAGAAACTTCACGTACACGTGACATTACCGGTGGTCTACCGCGTGTAGCTGACTTGTTCGAAGCGCGTAAACCGAAAGAGCATGCAATTCTTGCTGAAATTTCAGGTGTTGTAAGCTTCGGTAAAGAGACTAAAGGTAAGAACCGTTTAGTGATTACTCCAGATGATGGTTCTGAGATCTATGAAGAGCTGATTCCTAAATGGCGTACCATTAACGTGTTCGAGGGTGAGCATGTCAACCGCGGTGAAACCATTTCTGATGGTCCACAAAACCCGCATGACATCTTGCGTTTGAAAGGTGAAGTTGCATTAACCAACTACATCGTGAACGAAGTTCAAGACGTTTACCGTCTGCAAGGTGTAAAAATCAACGACAAGCACATTGAAGTCATCGTACGTCAAATGTTGCGTAAAGTTGATATCACTGATGGCGGTGATACAAGCTTCATCAAAGGCGAACAAGTGGATTACATCCGCGTGATGCAAGAGAACCAAGCTGTTCTTGCGCAAAACAAGTTCCCTGCGAAGTTTGAACGTCAATTGATGGGTATTACTAAAGCGTCGCTTTCTACTGACTCATTTATCTCTGCTGCATCGTTCCAGGAAACCACTCGCGTGTTAACTGAAGCGGCTGTAACAGGTAAAGAAGATGATTTACGTGGCTTGAAAGAGAACGTGGTTGTAGGTCGTTTGATTCCTGCAGGTACGGGTCTTGCGTATCACTTAGAGCGTCGTCGTCAAGAAGCTGAAGCTGCAGAGCATGAGCTTGTAAACGACTTCTCTGATGTGGATCAAGCATTAAGCCAAGCATTTAGCGATGAGTTTAACGGTCTGTAATTAGCCCTTTAAATGAATAAAAAGCCACCTTCGGGTGGCTTTTTTATGCGTGCTAAACAGCAATGCCATGCTTATTTTTTGAAGTAAGCGAGTTACATTAATCACATTCAGTTAATGAGTTTGTATAAATTGATTCACTGCTTCGGTATATTTATAATTTTTTCCTAAAGAGTTATTGATTTCAGTATGCGAAAGCGGAATAGCGAGTAATTGTGCCTGAGTACCAACGCTTTGTGCTTGTTGAATGAATTGCTGTGCTTGAATACAGGGTTGGTCTGGACGAATTGTTGAACAAACAGCAAGAAATGCAGGTAAGCTTTGATGAATTTGTAAGACAGGAGAAAGCGCTTTCCAATTTGAGGGTTGAGTGCCAAAGGCTTGATCATAAAATCGAGCATGCCGAGTTTGCATGATCTTTTCGATATTGTAAGCGGCACTATCTAAAGCAATGGTGGTTCGCCAAGCTCGAGGTTGTGCTATTAACCAAGAGGGGCGTGTGCTCAGTAGGCTCACTAAATGAGCGCCAGCCGAGTGTCCCATCAGCACAAGTTGTGTGGGGTCAGCATGCCAATCAGAGGCATGGTTTTGAATATAAATTAATGCTGTTGCGACATCTTGGGTTTGTTGTTGTACTGTCGCCTCAGGAACTAAGCGATAATTGATTGAAATAAATATCCAACCTCGTTGTCCCCAATAATCCACTTTATTTTTGATCACCACAGTATTATTTTTATCACCTATGCTCCAAGCACCGCCATGGACCATAACCATTAATGGTGCGTTTTTTTGATCTGCTAAAGGCTTAGATGGAAAATAAACATCCATCATTTGCTTAGCATGATGGCCATAAGCAACATTTTTGAGTGATTTTACTGTAGATGAGCTTTGACTATTGAGTACATCTGCACGTGCAGAAGGATTGAGGCAGAGTAACAGGAATATTGAAGTAACAAGTATTTTCATTCTTTTTTCCTTTAAATTCAAAGGTTAAAATGAGTTAAGGATTCTTTCTACAATTTCTTGAATTAAAAGATTTAAGTTATTTACTCGGGGTGATCTCAAATGAACAAAGTGATATTTCATAGATCAAATGGTCTTTTTACTTGGTTTGCATTATTACAAAAAAGAAAATAATGCACGGGGTGCAATTACATAATTTGATCATTTTGTGTAGAAAATAAGACTATGCTTTGATCATAGTGTAAAGGAGTTTTGAATATGAAAAAAATAATGGGTGTAGTCTCGACTTTGGTTTTATCAACACTGATGTTCACAGGCTGTGAAAATATGAGTCCTTCTGAGCAGCGTATTGGTACAGCTGCTTTAGGCGGTGCCGTGGGTGGTGCTGCGGGTAATAGTCTTGGTGGTGGTGTCGGTGCTGCGATTGGTGGTGGTGCAGGCGCAGCGGTGGGAAGTAAAACCCAAGGTGGCTCAAACCGTAATGCAACCTACAGTGGTGTTGGTGGTGCGATTGGTTCTGCTGTAGGTAAAAGCGTAATCGGTGGCAATACAGGGGCCGCGATTGGTGGCGCGATTGGTGGTGGCGCAGGTGCTGCAATTGAGGAGCGTAAATAATCTTTTCAGCAGAGCTCTATATAAAGGCACTTCATTGGGAAGTGCTTTTTTATTGCTGAGCTGGTTTTGGTTTTTTACGACGGATATATAAGGTTTTCTCCACTTGTGCAATTCGAATACCCGCATCATCATAAATATTCAGCGTATAAATACGGTGGACAGGGGCATAATTTTCAGCAAGTTGTTTGATCGTTTCAATTTCTTGGGCATCGAGACGAAAGTCTGCGTAGACGGTACTACGCCCTGGGCTGAGAAATTGGATAGTGGCTGATTTGTCCCAAACAATATATTTAGTCCCAAGATGATACATCAGTAAAGTCATATAAAAAGGATCGACCATCGCATATAAACTCCCACCAAAATGTACGCCGACAATATTGCGGTTTTGACGAGTAAGCGGCATTTTGACTCGGATGTGGTAGTTTTTAGGATCAAACTTCTCAATTTCAATACCTGCACCTTTAAAGGGGGCAAAATGGTTAAGAACGTATTTTGTGACAATCGGTGTTGTCACCAATTTTTTTAAAATGCTCATTTCGGTCAATGGTATCTGATGAACTTCTATCCATACTAGAGAAGATGGAAACAATTGGCATTGATCGTTTTGCCAGTGAAGGATAAAAAATAGTCAATAACAATAAGGAGCTGAATATGGAGCTGCAAAGTTACTGGGTACAGACCACAGACCAGCAGAGACTTTATGTGAAAACATGGGGCAATGCGCAGAATCCTACCTTGGTCTTGGTGCATGGTTATCCAGACAATCAAGAGGTTTGGGAGCCTGTGATTGAGCATCTGGTGGAAAATTTTTATATTGTCACTTATGACGTTCGTGGGGCTGGGATGTCCAGTGTTCCCCGTCGTACACGTGCTTATGCATTGCCTCAGCTGTCATTGGACTTAGAACGTGTGGTGAATAGTGTCATTCCAGAACGTAGTTTTCATTTGGTGGCGCATGACTGGGGTTCGATTCAGTCATGGGAGTCTGCGACTGAGCCAAAATTTAGAGAGCGTATGCTGTCATTTACCACCATTTCAGGTCCATGCTTAGACCATGCTGCATTTTGGATGCGGGAACAGTTTAAACAACACAAGCCTCAGTTTTTGAAGCAGTTGAGTAAGTCATGGTACATTGCGGCTTTTCAGTTGCCTTTTTTGGCACCGACTGTTTGGCAGTTTTTTAGCCCTGAGCATTGGGGTAAAGTTTTATCACGTTTAGAGGGGCGTTCAGACTTACCACTGAATCATCACATTGTGGCAGATGGTAAACATGGGGTTGCACTTTATCGAGCTAACTTCATTCCACGTCTGGCAAAACCTAGAGAACGCTTTGCCATTTGCCCAGTACAAGCGATTGTGTTGGAGCAAGATCAGTTTGTGAGCCCTGCTTTAATTGATGAAATGCCGAAGTGGGCTGAGAATTTCCAACGGGTGAATGTGAATGCTAACCATTGGGCCATCTTGAGTCAGCCTAAAACGATTGCGGGCCTGATTAGCAAATTTGTGGGTAAAGCATAAATTTACCATGGGCTTGTTATAGGACTAAAACTGACTGATAACAAGCCTATCGAAGTGAAAAATCAGACCTTGGGGTTATATAATAGCTTTGGATAAAGCTGAGCAAATTACAGTTTCGACCAATTGAATCTGCTAAAATACCGTTTTTTTTATCATCTTAAGTTTTCCATGAATGCAGTAGTAATTGCGATTGCCGTGATGTTTATTTTGTCACTGGCACGAGTTTCTGTTGTTTTGACTTTGGTCATTTCAGCAATTATTGGTGGATTGGTTGCGGGGCTCAGTTTATCCGATACTGTAAGCGCATTTAATGCAGGTTTAGGTGATGGTGCTGAAGTGGCTTTAGCCTATGCGGTGCTTGGAGCATTTGCTTTGGCGCTGTCTAAATCAGGCTTACCTGATTTATTGGCGCATAAATTGATTGGTTTATTAGGAGTCGAAGTTTCACATCAACGTGCGCGTAAGGTGAAATACTTACTGTTGACGATTTTACTTGTTGCGGCCATTTGTTCACAAAACTTAATTCCAGTCCATATCGCATTTATTCCAGTATTGGTTCCACCACTGTTAAAAGTGATGAATCACTTGAACTTAGACCGTCGTGCGGCAGCCTGTGTACTGACTTTAGGCTTGGTCGGAACCTATATTTTCCTGCCCGTTGGTTTTGGTGCGATTTTCCTTGAACAAATTTTGATGGGCAATATCAACAAGATTGGTGCTGCATATAATTTGCATGTTGAACGTTGGATGATGCCTGTAGGAATGGCCATTCCTGTATTGGGGATGGTGATTGGTACTCTAGTGGCGGTATTCGTTAGCTATCGTAAACCGCGTCATTATATCGACCGTGAAGTGGTACGTGTGACCACGATTGATTTGGATAAACCGATCCGTGCAGGTGAAGTGAATCTGGCTCAAGATGCTGAAGAGCTCAAACGTGAAGCCGAAAATGTACCCGTGATTGCAAAGAAAACCATCTTCATGGCGCTTCTAGCGATTGTTCTAACCCTCATTGCGCAGTTGTATTCAGGCTCTATGATTTTAGGTGGCTTGGTTGGTTTTGCGGTGTTGTCTGGGGCGGGTATTTTTAAATGGCAAGAAGCGGATGATGTCTTTGTACAAGGCATGCGCATGATGGCTTTGGTTGGCTTCATCATGATTTCTGCGGCAGGTTTTGCCTCAGTGATGACCCATACGGGTGATATTAACCAACTGGTTAATGGCGTAGTACACGTGATTGGGGATAACCATGCTTTGGCTGCATTCCTCATGCTGTTCATTGGCTTATTTGTAACCATCGGGATTGGTTCATCGTTTTCCAGTGTTCCTGTCTTGGCCGTGATTTATGTACCGCTGTGTGTCCAGTTTGGTTTTTCTCCTTTAGCGACCGTAGCGCTGATTGGTACCGCAGCAGCACTTGGTGATGCTGGTTCTCCAGCCTCAGACTCCACTTTGGGGCCGACTGCGGGTCTAGGGGTGGATGGTCAACATGATCATATTTGGGATACAGTCGTGCCGACCTTTATTCACTTTAATATTCCATTGCTGATTTTTGGTTGGATTGCTGCCATGGTGTTGTAATTTAAACCCAGATTATTTTAAAGGGCGATTTTAATGAATCGCCTTTTTTATTATCAAATCAGATTAAAATAATCAGGTTTATAATATTAATTCGTATTAAATGAGTCGGAATTTAAAATCAATATATTTTGATTTTTTATTGTTCTTCTATAACTAA
>NZ_BKFU01000068.1:0-17140 GCF_008980265.1 Acinetobacter sp. TUM15064
AAATAACCATTATCTACATATTTTTGATTACAAAATATAATGAGTGGATTGCTTCCCATTTCATACATTTTTCATATATAAAAAGACATACTATTTTTAAGGTTTTTCTAAACCAATTTTTTTACTTCATAATTTTTAACATCATAATTAAAGGTGAACCATGCAAAATAAGAAGCGCACCCCATTAGACGCGCAACAGTCCCATCTTTGGATTATTGGTGGTGGTATCGCAGGTATGGCTGCTGCTGCATTTGCAATCCGTGATGCCAAAGTCCCTGCCAAAAATATCCATATTTTAGAAGAACTCGATATTTCAGGTGGCTCGATGGACGGTGGACATACACCGCATGCCGCACAAGCTTGGGTAACACGTGGTGGGCGAATGCTGACCGATGAAACTTATTTGTGCCTGTGGGATTTATTTTCCAGTATTCCATCCTTAGAAAATCCAGACATTTCGGTGCGTGAAGAGTGTCGTGAGTTTAATGAAAAAGTGAAAACCCATGCCAATGCACGGTTGATTGATGCCGAACATGTCATTGCGGATGCAGCAAAACTTGGCCTGAATACGCTACATCGTGCACAAATGCTACGCTTATTGGCTTCAAAAGAAGAAAAAATTGGCAGCCGCCGCATAGATGAGTTTTTTGATGAAGCCTTTTTTGAAACCAATTTCTGGCGCATGTGGCGCACCACTTTCGCTTTTCAAAAATGGCACAGCGCAGCAGAGTTAAGACGCTATTTTTTACGTTTTATTCAAGAACTACCGCGTATTCATACTTTAGCAGGTGTGAAACGCACCAAGTACAACCAATATGATTCAATGATTCTGCCCTTACAGCGTTGGCTAGTCGCACAAGGTGTCGATGTGCGTTTTGGACACTATGTCACAGATGCAGACTTCATTACCAATGCTGAAACCCAAGAGCGCCATGCCTCGCGCCTATATGTACAATTGCCTGAAGGCACAGAGCAAATTAATCTGAAAGCCAATGATTTAGCCATTTTCACTTTAGGCTCTATTACCGCAGACTCGCGTTATGGTGGTAATCATGACGTACCTGCCCTCATTCGTAATCGAGAAGATCATGGCTGGACGCTTTGGGAAACGCTGGCACAAAAAGCCCCAGACTTTGGCCGTCCAATGACTTTTTATGGCAATGTCGATGAACATAAGTGGGAGTCATTTACTCTGACCATGAAAGATGACGTGCTACTTAAACGTATTATTGACTATACAGGCAATGAACCGGGTACAGGCGCACTGATGACTTGGTATGATTCGGGTTGGCATTTATCCATCGTGGTTCCTGCACAGCCACACTTTGCCGACTTACCTGAAGGTTTATATACCTTATGGGGCTACGGTTTCCAAATTGACCATATAGGCGATTACATCAAAAAACCAATGTCCGAAGCCACGGGGCAAGAAATTCTAACAGAGCTGATTAAACAACTCGGTTTTGAGGACATTTTAGATCATGTTTTGGCAACGACTGATGTTACTACCGCCATGATGCCATACGCCTCTGCCCTGTTTGCCTGCCGTAAACCGGGGGATCGTCCACAAGTGATTCCGCAAGGCTCACAAAACTTTGCTTTCCTTGGACAGTTTGTGGAAATTGAAGATGACGTGGTCTTTACTGTGGAATATTCAGTTCGTGGGGCGATGCTTGCCATTTATGAGTTCTTTGGGGTGGAACGTGACATCCCTGAAATTTACAATGGTCTGCTTGACCCAAAAGTGGGTTTAAAAGCTTTAGAAACAGTGTTCCACTAAATTTTTAATATATAGCGATAAGAGCACGCTTCTGTGCTCTTATCACTTTTAAGCAAAATGTCACTTCTTCGAATTACAAAACTCATTTGAAGCTTTGATCGCACAGATGCAGTATAAGATTCATCTAAAATTTTAAAAATAAAACTATGAAACTCGCCGAAGCACTTTTATTGCGTAGTGATTTACAAACCAAGCTCGCCTCTTTACAGCAACGGATCAACAATAATGTTTTGATCCAAGAAGGCGATGAACTGAGTGAAGACCCCAATGCACTGATGGGTGAGGCCTTTAGTGTAAATACAGAGTTACATCATCTGATTGAAAAAATTCATGCGACCAATGCTCAAGCTAAAACCAGCACAGGCCAATCCATGCTCAGTGTTTTAAACACACGTGATTTGCTCACTCAACAGCATCGTATTATCCAACAGGCCATCGACAGTTCACGACGTGAAAATGGTCGTTATAGTTCCAGTGAAATTCGCTGGGTTAAAACCATAGCAGTTGCAGACTTGCAAAAACAAGCCGATGCAATTAGCCAACAACTTAGGCAAAATAACTTAGAGATTCAAGCTTCAAATTGGCAAATCAAACTGATCTAGCCAATTTGAATAACAACAGTTTGGGCATATTGGGCGAGTACAAGGCCTTTTATACGTTTGTAAGGCTTTAATTCAACAAACGTTTGCAGGAAGTAAGACGTCTACTTCACATTTTCACAAATCTGACGTAGCACAATGCATCTTTTATACTGCACATCGCACCTTGCACCACCATGTACTGACAATATGCCTCCCTATTTTACATCTTAGTAGGCATCAGCCTGTGTAGGCGTTTTCTGATTAAAAGCCATTTCTTGTGATGGAAGTTTATAGTCACGATCATGCACAGGAACTCCGCCAATAATCATGGTACGAGCCTCAGTTCTAGGCTGATTCAAATCCTTTTTTGCATCACATGCAGTTAGCTGAGTGAGCAATAAAACCAATACTAGGGTAGATAAGGTTTTCATCATATCCCCTCATTTATCATTATTGTGCTTTCAGCATAGCACTTTTATTTTTCCAATCCTATCGACTTTGTTACAACTCTTATCTATCTACATGATGGTTCTGTGCGTATTTTTTTATTTCAAGAAAAATCAATCATTCGTTTATAAAACAATAATATAAATGATTTAAGTTAACCAAAATTCGATTTAAATATTTATCCGACGTATTGAAAAAACTATCTTGGCGGAGTCTTATCTTGTTTTATTCAATTTCTTCATCAGCCTGTGGCTCGCCCTACTTTTGTTTCGATAAAAGTAGGCAAAACCATTGTGATCTGCAAAACCTGTTCATTCCTTGGATTTATTCAAATATAGCGAATAAAACATTATCTTATTTACACCATGCAGGTTGCAGATGACGTTTCCGAGTCGCCTATTTCTTATCGAAATTAGATTAAATTAGAAAAAGACAAACTGATTTACAAAATCTTACAGGATTAAATATTTACAACGGACACTTTTGTCCGTTAAATAATAGCACTCCCAAATCAAATGAAATAATCACCATGACCAGTCGTCAACAGCGTGCTGCACAAAACCGTGAGGAATTGCTGGAAGCTGCGGTTCAGGTTTTTCGTACACACGGAATCAATGCTCCCTTACAAATAATCATTGATACAGCCAATGTCGGGCGGGCGACGTTTTATCGTAATTTTGATGACCGTCGTGCCTTGGTGATTGCACTCATGGAACAAGCTTTGGAACGTCTCGCTGTTCGTGCGGCAGCGTTTTCTCAGTATGAAGATGGTTTTATTCGTTTAATTGAAAACCATGTTTATAACTTGCCCTATTTAACCGCACTGATGGAATATTGGCGGGTGATTGAGCGTGATGATCCCGTCATGGTCGATATTTACGCACGCCGTGATGCCATTTTACAACCTTTGATTGATCAAGCGATTTGCCACGGCGTATGCCGCCCCGATTTGACTACCCAAGATTACGCCATGATTACAGCGATTTTAAGGACTTCATTTCAAGGGCTGACCAATCTAGAGCAACAACAACTTGCACAACGTGCGATTGAGCTCTTACTCAACGGTATTCGGGCATAAAGGTCACCACTCATGACACAGCCACTGCGTTTACTCGAACCTGCACCAAACTGGACAGCCGAAGAAAAACCAACTCTGCCCGGCTCTCCTGCCGTGATCGCGCACTCCACACCTAAGCGCTTCATATATTTTTTTATTGGCTTATTTGTCGCACTGTCTGCAAGTCTCAGTAACGGTTTCATTACTGCAAATTTACCCTTAATTCAAGGTGAATATGGACTCACACCCTCTGAGGTAGCATGGATCCCCGCAGCTTATGTGATGGCTAATGTCAGTGCGAACCTGATTCTGTTTAAAGCCCGCCAGCAATATGGTCTTCGCCTATTTTCTGAAATAGGCCTACTGATTTTTATTGTAGTTTTAGTTTTACACGTCTTTGTACATACCTTTGAAATGGCTGTACTGGTGCGTTTTATTAGCGGCATGGTTGCAGCACCGCTCAGCTCTTTAGGCATGTATTACATTATGCAGGCTTTTAAGCGAGAAAATTTTGGTCGCAGTATCTATTTAGCTTTAGGCTTCCAACAGCTTGGTATTCCCTTAGCATGGATCATTTCTCCCTATCTTATTGACGTCAATAACTGGAATGTCCTATATACCTTTGAAATTGGTTTAGCCCTGTGCTGTTTTGCAATGGTGGTATCGCTTAAATTACCCCGCAGTTTAAGAATTGCTGTTTTTGAAAAGCAGGACTTCTTCACCTTTGCCCTGCTTGCGCCCGGTTTTGCCTTTTTGTGTATTGTACTGACCCAAGGACCTATCTTGTGGTGGTTTGAGGTGAAATGGTTGGCCTATTTACTCATTGCAGGGTTCAGCCTAATTGTGATTGGTTTGGTCTATGAGCATTATCGGGTCAATCCACTGATTATGACACGTTGGCTAGGAACATCATCCACGCTTCGTTTTATCATTGGTGCCTTTGCAATACGTTTCTTAATGTCGGAGCAAAGTTATGCTGCCGTGAGTTTTCTCAAAACGATGGGTATGGGCCCCGATCAATTTGTCCCGCTCTATGTGGTGATCTTTTTAGGCATTGTGTCTGGAACCTTATTTAGTGCCATCACTTTTTCACGTGAACGGATTATTTGGCACCTACTGTTAGCAGAAGCTTTGGTATTAATTGCTTGCGGGCTAGATTTTCACCTCACCAGCGATATTCGCCCTTCCAACCTCTACGGCAGTCAGTTTTTGGTAGGCTTTGCCAGTGGTGTATTTATTGGTCCACTCTTAATCACGGGTATCTTAAGTGCCATGCAAAAAGGCCCTACCCATATTGTCACGTTCATTGTTTTATTTTCAGCGACTCAAACATTTGGTGGCTTAGTCGGTTCATCCTTTTACTCCACCTATCAACAAGTCCGAACCCAGAGCTATCGTGCTGAAATGATTCAACAACTCCCCGAAACCAATCCGTTGATTGCACAGCGTCTTTTAGCGTATCAACAAAGTTCGCATAGTTACACGCTCGATCAGCAGTTAGAGCAACAACAAGCCTTAAAAAATTTAAATCAAGTGGTAACTCGAGAAGCCCAAGTACGTGCCTATAACGATGTGATTAGCTTCAATGGCGTTATTGCCATGCTGCTGTTGCTATGGGGGACATTCCTGATTGCACGGAATCAATATCAACTGCGGCAACAGGCGAAAATCGGTCCTGCCTAATGCCACTGCTCCCTATTTATTGAGAAATTGTTATGTCTGATGATCAAAAACCCGTAGCTCCCGCTGAAACAACTGCAACGACTGAAAATACCGCTCAGCCTGAACAGCCCGTGGCAGCAGAAACACCGATTACGCCGCCTTCAAGTAAATTAATTCCAACAGCGAAACGTACCTTGATTTTGATGTTTTTAGTACTCATCATCGGGATCGGCATCATCTTGTGGGCATGGAAAATTGGGCCATTTGATAGCGATATTGAGTCAACAGACAATAGCTATGTCAAAGGCAAAACTACAGTGCTTTCTTCGCAAATTAATGGCTATGTCAAAGATGTGCTGGTCAGTGATTTTGATCACGTCAAAAAAGGACAGGTGTTGATGCATATTGATGCCACCACCTATGACCAAAAAGTCACACAGGCTGAAGCAGGCGTCGATCAAGCCCAAAATAACCTCTCCAATCAAAGCCAAAATATTGCACAGCGTAAAGCCGATATTGTCGCGGCAGAAGCCAAAGTGGAACAAGCGCGAGCAGCGTACCAACTGTCATTAGCACAACAACAGCGCTATCAACAGTTAGGCGACTCTGGCGCAGCATCTAAATCGGAACAAGACAAAGCCTTTGCCGATACCCAAAATAATTTAGCCTTACTGCAACAAGCACAGGCCAATGTTTTGGTGGCCAAAGAAGCGCTCAAAACCGCACAAGTGGCTGAAACAGGACTTAAAGCACAAGTGACCAATGCCGCTGCGCAACTGGATCAAGCCAAAACCACCAAAAACTACAGCAGTATTACCGCCCCGATGGATGGACAACTGGGTGACGTCAATCCACGTGTGGGACAATATGTAGCAGCAGGCACACAGTTGCTCTATCTGATTCCGCAGCAAACTTGGGTCACGGCGAACTTTAAAGAGACCCAAATTGCCAACATGAAAATTGGACAAAAAGCATGGTTCACGGTGGATGCCCTCAATCATCAAAAATTTACAGGTCATGTCGAGCAAATTTCCCCAGCAGCGGGCTCAGAGTTCAGTGTGCTTAAAGCAGATAATGCGACAGGCAACTTTACCAAAGTGGTACAACGCATTGCGGTACGGATTGCAATTGATCCGAATCAAACAGGCATTGAAAATTTACGCCCTGGCATGTCCGTGATTAGTTCAGTCGATACCCGATCTGCACAGCATTAATCCTGTGCAGAAACCAAGACTTTTCACTTACACTATGCACTCAACCTGATTGATTAAAGCCCTATGTTTGAACAGATTGCGCAGTCCATTCCCTATCAGCACATCAGCGTTGGCGGGATTAATATCAGCATCAAACGTTTAGACCTAGTCCATCCACACATTTCAGGCAATAAATTTTTTAAACTGAAATACAACCTGTTAGTGGCACAGCAACAAGGCTATAAAAAACTGCTGACTTTTGGTGGTGCCTATTCCAATCATATTGCCGCGACAGCCTATGCAGCGCAGTTATTGGGTTTTGAGAGTCTGGGCATTATTCGAGGTGAAGAGCTAGCTAGTAAAGCTTTGAATGCAACTTTAAGTACAGCACAGCAATTCGGCATGCAATTGCAGTTTGTGACGCGAGAAACCTATCGGCAAAAGCAAAGCTCAGCCTACTTAGCACGGTTACAACAAGATTATCCTGATTATTATGTGATTCCTGAAGGGGGCACCAATCCTCTTGCCATTCAAGGCTGTACAGAAATTCTCTCTGATGCGGATCGACAAAATTTCGATCTGATTTGCTGTGCCGTGGGTACAGGTGGCACCATTGCAGGTCTGATTGAAGCCAGTCATTCGCAGCAGCAAATTTTGGGCTTTTCCGCACTCAAAGGTGATTTTTTGAGTCGAGAGATAAAGCAACTGACTGAAAAAGAGAATTGGCAAATTACCGATCAATATTGCTGTGGCGGTTATGCCAAAACTACGCCTGAACTACTGCAATTTATTCAAGACTTTGAACAGCAATATGACATTCCACTGGAACAAATTTACACAGGCAAAATGCTGTTAGGTTTAAGCGATTTAATTCAACAAGGTACATTTTCCATAGATCATCGTATTTTGGTGATTCATTCAGGTGGACTGCAAGGTCGTTCAGCAGTACTTTAGATAGTCCTGAAAAAGCAAAAAAGATGGTCTATAATGCCCTGCTTTATTCTCCCGTGAGTGTGTCATGTCCGCAAATCAATATGATGTCTTAGTTTTAGGTGCAGGTGCATCTGGCTTAATGACAGCCTATATGGCAGCTCAACGTGGACGTAAAGTGGTGGTGGTAGAAAAAGCCAATAAAGTCGGTAAAAAAATTCTCATGTCGGGTGGTGGTAAATGTAACTTTACCAACCTCTATGTCGAACCCAGCAACTTTATTTCGCATAATCCACACTTTGTGATTTCAGCCCTCACTCGCTATACCAATTGGGACTTTATTGGCCTAGTTTGTGAATACGGGATTGAATATGAAGAACGTAAACACGGTCAGCTGTTCACCCTAAAAGGTGCCAAAGAAATTTTAGCCATGCTGTTGAGCGAGTGTGAAAAGACAGGTTTGGTCGAGATTAAAACCAACTGTGAAGTGAAAGCTATCACCGCACTCGATGAACAAGGTTTTCAAATTGCCACGACACTGGGGTATTTTGAAACCGAATCTGTGGTGATTGCATCGGGTGGTTTATCTATACCGACCTTAGGGGGATCAGGGATTGGCTATGAAATTGCAAAGCAATTTGGTCATCATGTTTATCCAACTCGCGCAGGTTTAGTACCTTTCACCTTTTCAGATAGTTTTAAAGAAGTGACCACACGCTTAAGTGGCAACGCAGTCGATGCAACTTTATCAAATGACTTAAACGCTTTCACCGAAGCGCTTTTATTTACTCATCGTGGGCTCAGTGGGCCAAGCTCGCTGCAACTGTCGAATTACTGGGATGTAGGGCAAAGTTTTAAAATTGACTTCCTACCAAGTGTGGATGTGAACGACTACTTAAAAGCCAAGAAACACAGTCAACCCAAAGCCCTACTGCGCACTTTAATGGGTGAACATTTCCCGAAAAGTGTAGTGGTTGAACTACAAAACCTGATTTGGCCTGAATTGGCTGAAACAGCGATTGGCCAACTGTCAGATGAAAAACTGGAGCACATTGCAACGCGCATACATGCGTTTGAAGTCAAACCATCAGGAACCGAAGGCTACCGTACCGCTGAGGTGACTTTAGGTGGTGTAGATACCACGGAAGTGTCCTCGAAAACGATGGAAAGTAAAAAGCAAAAAGGCTTGTACTTTGTTGGTGAAATACTGGATGTCACAGGACATTTGGGTGGTTTCAACTTCCAATGGGCATGGTCATCTGCACATGCCGCATCAGAATATGTCTAAGCCATCTGCTTAAACGATAAATTATTCTAAATAGTCCGTGCGTAGCAGTACGCACTGCTTTTGCTTCTGCTGACGAGCAAGCGCTAAGTCCATTTTCGCAATCGCAATTTGCACATGGCTAAGTTCAGTCACGGTACGGCGCAACATCAATGTCTTTTTTAATATTTTCATCATTGGTTTTTCCTTGTGTATGTACAATTTATCAAAATAAATTGTGAAATATTCATCAATTCATATTTCAAAGTATAGGCATCTAAGTATTTCTAATTTATGAAATATCCATATTTCACATGCATTAAACATACCAAATTAAATGCCATTCAACACTATATACTTTTGTATTATTTTTCATCATCCTTTTCAGTCACTACTCGCTCAGAAGATTGCGCAGGAAGCATCTCTGACGCTGTGGATTGCTTAGCTTCTGCTTTCGGCTTCGCAAAGACAAACTTATAAGCACTCACGAAAAATCCAACGGTAATGCCTGCAATAATAATGGGCGCAAAATATTTATTTGGGGCTTTTTTTAACATCGTTTACTCCAATAAAAAAAACACCAACCACTATCAGCGGTTGGTGTTTAGTATAATTGACTTAGTCTGGATCTTTGGGGTGAACATCAATATCTTGCTCAGCTTCACCCGTTGAGCCAAAAGGTTTATTTAAAGGTTTATGCGCAGGATCAACTTCTGCGGTGGTCGGAATATCATCAGCATGTTGATATTCTTCTGCAACTGTTGGTGCATCCATTTGCTCTTTCAGTGAAGCATGCTCTTCTTTGCCTTGTGCGGACTGCGTGCTATCAGCTTTTGCCTGATACAATGGATTCGGTTGCGTACCTTCTTTTTTGGCTTTATCTAACAAGTCGGTCAAAACCCGTTCCGCAGGTTGACGTCCACCCAGACCAAAAGCCAATGCAAAAGCAATGGCAACTGCGCCAAGCGTTAAACCAAAGGCTAAGTTTACGATCGAATCTGCGATACCCATGGCACGCAAGCCCATTGCCAACACCAAGCCAATGATCAAGACACGAACAATGTTCGCTACCCAACGAGAACTATTGTATTCTCCACGTTCAATCACCTGTGCAACCAAGTTCGCCAGCCAGAAGCCCACGCCCAGAATGACTGCACCCAACAGGATGTTTGCACCAAACTGGATAAACATCGCAATCAAACCACTGATCTGCTCAAAGCCGAGTCGATTTGCTGCTTCAGAAACTGCAAATAACATGGTAAAGAACACGATGAAGTAACCCACAACGCAAGATGCTTTGGTGTTCCCTAAGAAACGTTGTAAGCCAACTTTGCTTGGAATGTCATCTACACCTGTTCCCGACAAGACTTCCACCACAAGGTTTGCGACAAAACGAGACACCACATAGGCCAAAATTAAAATCAATGCCGCCGCAATAATATGCGGAATTGCATTCATGATTTCATACAACATGGCGGTTGCAGGTTGAGAAATGGCATCAATCCCTAAAGCTTCAAAAGCGATAATCAGAGCCGTGATAATGACGATTGCAAAAACAAAAGATCCGAGCACTTTAGCCAAATCTGAGTTTTTAAACAGTCCTAATTTTTCAACCTGTTTTTGTACATCTAGGCTTCTCAATAAACCCTCAATAATGCCACGTACAATTTTTGCTAGAATATAACCCGCAAAAATAATCACACCTGCAATAAAGATATTCGGCAGATACAATACGGCTTCATTGACCATATTTTGGATAGGGAAAAGCAGCCCAGTGAGACCGAGTATCGACAGTACAATAGGCAAAAACAGCAAGAGAATTAACCAATAAACAATTTCACTGATATTTTGGCTGAGCGTGCTGACTCCGACATCTTGACTGAGCTTTTCATCTAACTGGGTACGATCCAATCCTTTTTGTAAACCTACTTTGACCAGATTGGCCACAATCCAGCCAATAAAACCGACCGCAATAGCAGCAAGCAATTGAGGGATAAACAATAGGAATTGCTGAACCATATTGCTAAATGGCCCACTCACACTGGTGAGATTAAGCACATTGAGTGCGCCAATCACCGCAATAATCAAAATCAGCCAAAACACAACACGGGAAACAATATTTTCAATATTTGAACGATGCCCTGTGGCACTCGATAGTTTTTGATTGGTGCCCAGTTTGGTTAAGACTTTTTTCACAGCACCTGCAATGAGCAAGGCAATAATCCAACCAATGATCAGAATTGCGATTGCAGACAGAATAGGATGAAACTGATCCCAATAATACATCGCATCAAATCGACCTTGATGCCCTACATAATCATTCATCTTGTTCTCCCTCTTGTTATGTCTAGATCTTCGCCAAGTACACCTTCAACATTCAATTGAGTTCTCTAGAGTAATCTTAGCCAATATATCAATGAGAAGTGGATTTTATTTTTTGTAATGATTCTTAAAGAAAACCCCTGTTGATGCACAAGGGTTTTCACCACCTTTAACGGTCTGTTGCTGTTGCGGTATTGCTATCTGTTGCTACCGCTTCATCACTCGTGGTCGTTGTGGCAGTATTATTTGAGCTTGCAACTGCTGTCGTTGCATTAGGATGTCCTGGTGGTGCATCAGCCTTATTCGGCTGACGATCTGCAAACATATAAAGTAATAATGCAATGAAAAAGATGCCAACCAACGCCAGCATATACACTGGCACGCGTTTTTTCTTTTGCCGCTCCTCTGGCGTTTGAACATGGGGCGGTTTACTGAAATCATGTGTCATAGCTCCCCCGCATTTCTATTATCAAGTTGTCGAATTTTTATACTAACAAGTGCTTGTGTAGCATTGTGTTTCAAAGCATAGTGAGATAGTAAACAAACAAATCTCAAACTATTAAATATTTGTTTTATAAGCATTTAAAAACTATAGGCGTATAACTTTTTAAGCTTTCAAAACCAAGGAAATGGCATTTCTATAAAGCATGGGCAAAAAGAGTCTGTCTAAAGGTCTTCTTGAGCTCAATTTGCGCTATAATCACGCACCTTGTTTTAGCTGTTTTGGACTTTATGGCATATCGTCAACAAAGTGTAACGCTTGATTTAGACACTGATGTTACGCACCAATGTCATGTGCATTTCACTCGCGATCAACACCTCATTGGTATAATTGAATTTTCTAAGCCAAGTTACATTCTCAAATGGGGCGATTTAGAGTTTTTCCGTCGTCGCACTGAAGAATTTTCTGTGATGCCGTTTCCTGAATGTATCAATGCCATGATCATTGATATTCGAAATGTGCAAGCCTTTTTAGACAATGAAACGCCGATTATTCCTTGGCGTTTACTCGAAGAAGAATGTCCAATACGTCTTGTTGTACCTCAAGATCGCTTAGATCATTATATCGGGTTATTTGAGCCAACATGGTTGACGACCGATATTGAAACAGCCATTTCTGAAATCCGTGAATATATGGATATGTTTGTTCACTAAAATTCTAACTTCAAACTTTAGCTCAGTGCGATTACTCAACTTAAAATCATCCCATGTAATCGCCTTAGTGACTTGTAATCGTTATCAAAATTTCATACGTGTTTCGCTCATACTGCTTGCAACTTGGTAAAAGCATCTTTTTAAAATTTAAGCTTCTTTTTTTAATTTATCTTTATAAACTCTACTTATCCCATTATATCCCCGCACACTGTGAGATGATAAAAAGCGTGTTGTGAGGCTCCTGAATTATTAGACATTCGCCTAATATGATTTAAAAAAATATTAAAATGGCATGCATTATGCTTAATTTCCTTTGTAATATCAGAGGAATATAACTATGCCCTAATTCAATGCATTATTAACAAAATATTAAAAATCCCACTTGAGCAGTAAAAGCAATCTCGATTAAGATGCAGACTAAGCTGTAAAAAAAACACCATAAAAAGAACATCTTTTGCACAGAATAAAGCTTTATCCCAATTCTGACGTTTTTAATAAAAACAATGCAATTGATGCTGCAAACAAAAGGAGTTTGTACATGACCATGCAACGTAATCTTTCTGCCCTATTTTGTGCAAGTGCACTTGCGCTGAGCCTCAGTGCATGTAGCGATAACAAAGCCCCTGCAACAGATGTCGCTAGCACTGGTGCTGATGCTTCACAGTCAGGCACTTTAGATAAGATTAAAAAATCAGGAACCATTGTTTTAGGTTACCGTGATTCTTCCATTCCATTCTCCTATATCGCAGACAACCCAAACCAACCAGTCGGCTACGCACATGATTTACAGCTCAAAGTGGTTGACGCTGTTAAACAAAAGCTGAATATGCCTGATTTAAAAGTTCGCTATAACTTAGTCACCAGCCAAAACCGTATTCCTTTGGTTTCAAATGGTACTGTTGACCTTGAGTGTGGTTCAACCACAAACAACAAAGAACGTCAGCAACAAGTAGACTTTTCGGTAGGTTTCTTTGAAGTGGGCTCGCGCTTACTCACTGCGACAAATTCGGGAATCAAAGATTTTGCTGACCTAAAAGGCAAAAAGCTTGTGACCACAGCAGGTACAACATCTGAGCGCTATATCCGCCAACATGAAAAAGAACTCGGGATTGGTGAAGTCATTTCTGCTAAAGACCATGCTGAATCTTTCTTGATGCTTCAAAGTGGTCGTGCTGCTGCGTTTATGATGGATGACATTTTACTTGCGGGTGAAAAATCAAAAGCCAAAGATCCAAACAACTGGCACATTGTCGGTACAGCACCAATTCAAGAAGTCTATGGCTGTATGTTGCGTAAAGGCGACACAGGCTTTAAGCAAGTCGTAGATGATGCCATTAAAGCCACCTATAGTTCTGGTGAAATTAACAAGATGTACAACAAATGGTTTGAACAGCCAATTCCACCGAAAAACATTAACCTGAATTTTGCTATGTCAGACCAACTTAAAGCCTTAATTGCAAACCCACATGACCGTGATCAGTAATAGATAAACGAGAAATTAATGTTCACTCAGGCAAAGTTTCTTTGCCTGACCTATTTTAGGGGATTGTCATGAATTATAGCTGGAACTGGGGCGTCCTTTGGCAATCCACAGGCGTCGGAGATAGCACCTATCTCAGTTGGATTTTGATTGGTTTAGGCTGGCTATTTGTTATTGCTATTGTGGCTTGGAGCATTGCCATGGTGCTTGGAAGCATTCTCGGCATTATGCGAACGCTTCCGAATAAAACTGCTCGTGCCATCGGCACAGCTTATGTCACCATTTTCCGTAATGTACCACTCTTGATCCAATTGTTTATTTGGTTCTATGTAGTTCCAAACTTCCTACCAGGGCCAATCAAATCATGGTGGATCAATGATTTAAGTGCGGGTACAACTGCGCTCATTTCAGCCAGTATCGGTCTTGGACTATTTACTGCAGCACGGGTCTGCGAGCAAGTCCGCACAGGCATTGAAGCCTTACCTACAGGACAGATCAATGCAGGTTATGCCATGGGTTTTAGTACTGCACAACTATATCGCTATGTCATTTTACCGCAGTCCTTCCGTACGATTTTGCCACCACTGAGTTCAGAGCTGACCAACTGTGTTAAAAATACTTCTGTGGCCTCTTTAGTTGGGGTCTCAGAGATTATTTCGCAGATGAAAACCATCAGCGAATATACGCAAAACACCATCGAAATCTATACCTATGTCACGCTTATTTTCATCGTTATCAACGTGTGCTTAATTACCTTAATGACGCTGCTTGAAAAACGTTTACGTGTCCCAGGTTTAATTGCAGGAGCTAAATAATGGAATGGCTCACCGCATTTACCCATGATTTGCAGTTATCTGCACCTGCCCTATGGCATGGTTTAAGCATCACTTTAAAAGTGGTCATCATCGCCACCATTGGCGGTATTTTCATTGGTACTCTATTAGCACTGATGCGTTTGTCTTCTATTCGCATCCTGAATTTAATTGCCCAAGGTTATGTCAATTTATTCCGCTCGATTCCACTCCTGTTGGTATTGATGTGGTTCTACTTTGCTGTACCGTTCATCTACACCACAGTCACGGGAAATTATCTGACCATTGATACCGCTTTGGTCTCCAGTATTGTGGCGTTCATGTTGTTTGAAGCGGCTTATTTCTCGGAAATTGTCCGTGCAGGGATTCAGTCCATTCCTAGAGGGCAATCTGCCGCAGCTTATGCCCTAGGGATGACCTATGGCCAATCTATGCGCTTAATTATCCTGCCACAAGCCTTTCGTAAAATGACACCGCTACTGTTACAACAAACCATTATCTTGTTCCAAGACTCAACCATGGTGTATGCCATTGGCTTACTGGACTTCTTCCGCACTAACTACGTGCGTGGCGATTTGATGTCTCTATTAACACAATATATTTTATTTGCAGGCTTGGTGTATTTCACCATCAGTATGCTAGCCACATATGCAGTAAAACGATTACAAAGGAGGTTAAGCGTATGAGCGACCAAAAAGTAATGATTGACCTCCAAAATGTCAGTAAATGGTATGGCGATTTTCAAGTTTTAACCGATTGCACAACACAAATTTGCCAAGGTGAAGTCGTGGTAGTCTGTGGCCCATCAGGCTCAGGCAAATCGACCCTAATTAAAACAGTGAATGGACTGGAAGCTTTTCAACAAGGCCAAATCACGGTTGATGGAATTCCGATTAAAGACCCAAAAACAGATTTGACCAAATTACGCAGTCGCGTGGGTATGGTGTTTCAGCACTTTGAACTGTTTCCACACTTAAGCATTACGGAAAATTTGACCATTGCCCAAATTAAAGTATTGGGCCGCTCTGAAGCTGACGCGAAAAAGAAAGGCTTAGGCTATTTAGAGCGGGTTGGGCTGAGTGCACATGCTCATAAATTTCCAGCACAACTTTCAGGTGGACAACAACAACGTGTCGCTATCGCCCGTGCACTTAGTATGGACCCGATTGCCATGCTGTTTGATGAGCCGACATCTGCGCTTGACCCTGAAATGATTAATGAAGTTCTTGATGTGATGGTCGAACTGGCACATGAAGGCATGACCATGATGTGTGTCACCCATGAAATGGGTTTTGCCCGCCAAGTGGCCAATCGTGTGCTGTTTATGGATCAAGGTAAAATTGTCGAAGACTGTAGTAAAGATGAATTCTTTAATACTAAACGTGGGGATCGTGCTCAACAGTTCTTAGACAAGATCTTGCACTAGCATAGAGACGTGTTATCCCACCTTAAAAAAAAGCAGGTCAAACGATCTGCTTTTTTTAAACTTAGATTCTAGTCTAAAACCAAACGTGCATTGATGGCTTGAACAGGACGGTTATTCGGATACCCTATCAGTGCAGCGAATTTTGCGATTTGCTGCGCTGATGCCTGTTGTATATCTTTTAAGACCACTCAACGTACACTCTCAGTACACGGTGGTGTCGTAAGTGAACCATTAAAACGATAGTAGCCATGTGTCGCGGGTAAAAATTCATTCGCTCTCAAACTTAACCCTTTCTTTGATTGTCTTGGTTGCCATAGCCGTTCCAGTGTTAAATTCTTTTTGCCTGCTTCATACATTACCGCAACCACGGCCAACTCACCTTTTTCAGAAGCATGAACTAAATGTAATTCCATGGGAAAGCTTTTCCCTTTGATCATATTTTCTGAGGGGCTGTGTAGATGCATTTGCAATAATTGAAATCGTTCACCCTCTAAACTTAAATAACTACCTTGATGAAAATTGATTTGTACCGTATGGGGAAGTTGCACAATATTGCTGGCAGAAGTTTTATAGTTAAAATGAAGTGCTGCGAGTTCTGCTGAAATCACACGTTCTATATTAATAGGTGATTGATTATATCCCGCACATGCTTGATATTGGGGATTCAACTGACTCCAGTGCTTTTTCTGCTTGATAGCCCCAATCTGATGTTAACTCACTGGCTGACCAACCCACCACACAGGGAAACCCAAACAATGCTGCTATTATTTTATACTTCATATTCCTTCATCAAAAAATAGATCTCAAATGATCCAATATCCTCCATGAATTGACTAGGCTCCAGCAAAACTAAAAATGACATTTCAAACAGATTTTTTCATGTTTTGTTTCAGTGCTGTAAGGATTTAGACAAAACAACAATACCTCTTTCGATTAAGCTTTTTATTTATTTTTTTAATCTCGACCCTAAAATTGAAATGATCATATATGACAAAAATTACAATTAATAACATTTAGTTATGTGAATTTTC
>NZ_BKFU01000069.1:0-17138 GCF_008980265.1 Acinetobacter sp. TUM15064
AGGAAACTCTCCGTTCACAAATGATGTTTTTTTATACTTGTTTAGACTTAAGTCCTGTATTTTACGCATGGATATGGAAAAAAGGTATGATGAAGCTGAGTTAAATCAGGTTGTTTGACTTAACACAATGATAAATATGAAGGATTCAATAAAAATGAGTTTTGCACCGCAAATCAAGATTCCAGCAACCTATATGCGTGGAGGAACCAGTAAGGGCGTATTCTTTAAACTTGATGATCTTCCTGAAGCTGCGCAACAAGCAGGTCGCGTTCGAGATCAGCTTTTACTTCGTGTGATTGGTAGTCCGGATCCTTATGCAAAGCAGATTGATGGCATGGGAGGTGCAACATCAAGCACCAGTAAAACGGTGATTCTAGCCAAAAGCCAGCAAGCAGAACATGATGTTGACTATTTATTTGGTCAGGTTTCAATTGATCAGCCTTTTGTCGACTGGAGCGGAAACTGTGGCAACTTAACGGCAGCAGTGGGCTCATTTGCAATCTCAAATGGTTTGGTCGATGCTGCGCGTATTCCAGAAAATGGCATCTGCACAGTCCGCATTTGGCAGGTCAATATTCAAAAAACTATTATTGCCCATGTACCTGTCACAAATGGACAAGTTCAAGAAACAGGTGATTTTGAACTTGATGGTGTGACATTTCCTGCTGCGGAAGTGCAAATTGAATTTTTAGATCCTGCCGATGATGGTGAAGATGGTGGTGCAATGTTCCCAACAGGGAATTTGGTCGATACTTTAGAGGTACCTGAGATTGGTCGTTTCCAAGCCACGTTTATCAATGCGGGTATTCCCACGATTTTTTTAAATGCAGAAGACATTGGTTATACAGGTACTGAATTACAAGACGCAATTAATGGCGATGCCAAAGCTTTAGCACGCTTTGAAACTATTCGAGCTTATGGTGCAAAACAGATGGGGCTGATTCAAGATATTTCTGAAGCTGCCAGCCGTCAACACACGCCTAAAATTGCCTTTGTTTCTCAACCAAAACAATATGTATCTTCAAGTGGTAAAACCATCACAGCACAGGACACAGATTTATTGGTTCGTGCACTGTCTATGGGTAAACTCCATCATGCCATGATGGGTACAGCAGCTGTTGCTATTGGCACCGCAGCAGCGATACCAGGAACCTTGGTTAATTTGGCTGCAGGTGGCGGTGAGCGCGAGGCAGTACGATTTGGGCATCCGTCAGGGACATTGCGTGTAGGGGCGCAAGCGATACAAGAAAATGGTCAATGGGTCGTGAAAAAAGCGGTCATGAGTCGTAGTGCCCGTGTGCTGATGGAAGGTTGGGTCAGAATTCCTGCTGAAAGCATAGATTAATCCTATGTAAGCTATGTAAAAGCCTCTATGTTTAGAGGCTTTTTATATTTCTCCTAATTTTAAAGTGCGAAAGGCTAAAACAATGAATTGGGGTGGGGAGTTTTGGATCTAATTTCTCAGAGCCATTTTTTAGCGCAGTCGCTGTTTAAAACAGCCAAAAAGGGCTTCATATTGATCAGTATGCGAAATTTAATAGATTAGCGCATATTGTTTGAGGTTTCGGCGTAGAGAAAGCGGGCAGAAAGCAGTATGATGCCAACAGATCATGTTCATGTTTAACTCAGTGTAAACTGAGCTTTAAATCATTTTATTCTATTGTTATTCGAGGCGAATGTGTCAGTACTAACCGACGTATCAGCAAATGCGCTCCAACAGGCTCAACAACGTATTCACGATGATTTATTGACTGCACTGGATGCTTTTTCAATTCCTGAACCGTTAAAAAGTGCCGTGCATCATGCTGTAATGTTAGGCGGAAAGCGTGTGCGCCCCGCACTGTGCTATGCTACGGCCCATTTGAACCCAAACTCCAATTGGGCTGCTGTACGCCGTGCTGCTGTGGCAGTAGAGTTGATTCACTGTTATTCCTTGGCACACGATGATTTGCCATGTATGGACAATGACCTATTACGTCGTGGTCAGCCGACTTGTCATGTGGCTTATGGTGAGGATACCGCTTTACTGGCAGGTGACATTTTACAGTCTATGGCTTTTGAAATTCTAGCTAGCCGACTATTTGATGCGGGTCCTATGGTGGATCAAGGTATTGTATTAAAGCAGATGCAAATTTTAGCAACAGCCAGTTCTAAAATGGTGTGTGGTCAAGTCCTCGATTTACAAGCAGAAGGTAAGCGGGTTGATCAAACTGCACTAGAAACCATTCACCGTAATAAAACGGGTGCATTGATTTCAGCAGCAGTGATGATGGCTGCGGTCACCGTCTTTGAGGGTGGTGATCAAGCGATTCCAAAGTTACGTGAATATGCACAGGCGATAGGCCTCGCTTTTCAAGTACAAGATGACATTTTAGATATTACGTCAAATACAGATGTACTGGGTAAAACTGCGGGCAAAGATGAGCAAGTTGAAAAGTCGACCTATCCAGCTTTGATGGGGCTTGAAGCTGCGCAGAACTATGCGAAAACGCTACATGATCAAGCTTTTGCAGCGTTAGCTTATTTCTCAAGTGATGCGGCTTCCGAATTGAATCAAATTTCCCAATTTTTATTGGCGCGTCAAAGTTGAGTTCAAACTTTTAAACCCACAAGAGGACAGCTGATGTCCTCTTTTTTATGTGTAGCGGTTTATTGAGATGCTTTATATACACGATCTGCTTCTTCAAAACGATCTGTAATGTCTTGCGTTGGTGCTTTACCCAAAAGACTGATAACAACGATCGTGATGAGTGAACAGATAAAGCCGGGAATAATCTCGTAAAGGCCTGTAGCTGCAAAAAGGTTTTTCCAAAGAATGACCACAACCGCACCGACAATCATACCCGAGAGTGCACCGTTTAAAGTCATGCGTTTCCAGAACAAAGACAGAATGATGAGTGGACCAAATGCAGCGCCAAAACCTGCCCATGCATAAGCTACCAGGCCTAAAACTTTAGATTCAGGATTACCTGCCATCCAAATTGCAAGCAGGGCGATCAGTAGCACCATTAAACGACCGATCCAAACCAGTTCGGTTTGTGAGGCATTTTTACGTAAGAACGATTTATAAAAATCTTCGGTCAAGGTACTTGAGCATACTAAAAGTTGGCAGCTTAAAGTGCTCATAACCGCCGCTAAAATTGCAGCTAAAACAATTCCAGCAATCCACGGATTGAAAAGAATTTTAGTAAGCTCCATAAACACGGTTTCAGGGTTGGCATTAACCACAGCAGCTAGCTCAGGGTGCTCTGCAAAATAGGCAATCCCAAAAAAGCCCGCTGTTACGGCACCGCCTAAGCAGAGTGTCATCCAAGTCATACCGATACGACGTGCATTGGGAATAGATTTAACAGAATCGGCAGCCATGAAGCGCACTAAAATATGAGGTTGACCAAAATAGCCTAAGCCCCAAGCCAATAGAGAAATGATGGCAACAAGGTTTAAATTACCAAGTACATCAAAAGCTTGTGGGCGTGCTGCTTCAAGGACTGTAGTCATATGGTTTAAGTCGGAGAAACTCAGAAGAACTACAATAGGCGTGAGCAATAGGGCAAAAATCATTAAACCTGCTTGGATGGTATCAGTCCAGCTGACTGCTAAGAACCCACCAATAAAGACATAACTAATAGTTGCAATTGCACTGATCCAAAGTGCAGTGCTGTAGGGAATGGCAAACATACTTTCAAATAAGCGTGCACCTGCCACCATGCCTGAGGCACAGTAAATTGCAAAGAAAATCAAAATGACCAAGGCTGAGACAATGCGCAAGACTTTCTTTTGGTCATCAAAGCGATTGGAAAAATAGTCTGGTAAGGTGAGCGCATTGAACTGCACTTCGGTATGTACACGCAGGCGTCCTGCGACCAATAACCAGTTTAGCCAAGCTCCGATGATCAAGCCAATTGCAATCCAAACTTCAGATAAACCAGAGAGATAAATTGCGCCTGGTAGTCCCATGAGTAACCAACCACTCATGTCGGATGCTCCCGCAGATAATGCGGTGACAAAGCTTCCTAAGCGACGGCCGCCTAAAATATAGTCAGAGAAATTGGTGGTCGCACGGTAGGCAACCAGACCAATAATGACCATGGCGACAATATAAAAAAGAAAAGTAATGAGGGTGGGATTGAGGGAGCTCATACGATGTCCATATTAAGATGGCAGAGAGATTAAAATTCAAATGCTCAAAAAAGCTGGAAGAATTTTACAATATTAAAAATGATGCGTAATTTAGCAGGCTTTTATTGTTTTCGCAGGTAGAACAAAAAGGACAGCTCGAAAGCTGTCCTTTTTGGCTAAACGCAGGAGTCAGTTAAATATCTTTACGTCCCATAACACCACGGATGGTACTTAAAATATCGGCTGGTAAAACCACTGTTTTGGCATTGTTTGATTTAGACATGTCTTGCATCGCTTTGACATATTGTTCACCCAATAAGTAAGCAACAGGAATTTCCTTGTCGCCCACAGCCGAAGTGACCATTTCAATGGCACGCTGAGAAGACTCTGCTAAGACGACTTGTGCTTCTGCGTCACGACGTGATGCTTCTAAACGACCGTCTGCCTCTAAAATCGCGGCTTGTTTTTCACCGTCTGCTTTGGTCACGGTTGCACGACGTTGACGCTCTGCGGCAGCTTGTGCTTCCATTGCAGCTTGCATGGTTGAAGAAGGTTGAATATCTTGGATTTCAACGGTTTTTAGGGTAATGCCCCAGTCTGAGATATCATCCGAAATAGCCGCTTTCAATTTGGCTTTAATATGGTCACGAGATGAGAGTGCATCATCGAGATCCATTTCACCCACGATAGAACGTAGTGATGTTTGTACTAAGTTTTGAATGGCCCATGTATAGTTTTCAATGCCGTAGACTGCATTTACAGGCGTGGTGATGTTGATATACGCCACGGCATTCATGAGCAAAACCGCATTATCTCGGGTAATCACTTCTTGAGAGGGAATGTCTAATACAATGTCTTTGGTCGTGACTTTATAAGCCACCTCATCGACATAAGGAATCACAAAGTTGAGACCTGGGCTCAATGTAGTATGGTATTTACCCAGACGTTGCACAATCCATTTATAACCTTGCGGTACAATGCGGACACCTTTAAAAATGGTGACAGCGGCAAAAGCCAAAATTGCTAAAACAATAATAAATCCACCAGACATAGTCTTAACTCACTTTTAAGTATTTTCGTTGCTTGAGAGATGTGCTTTGACCATTAAATCATTGCCCAGTATTTCAACGACACGCACTCGGTCACCGACTTGGACTTTATCTAAAGTGCGACAGTTCCATTCATCTGAACCGAGAACTGGAATGGGAAAGCGAACGCGTATGTGTTCATTTTCAGGACTCGCTTGAATGACCATGCCAATTTGACCGATGGTTGCTTCGCGAGACAGTCCTGCTTTGGTTTTGTCAGTCGAAAGTGGTTTAATAAACTTAAACCAAAGTAAAGTGCATAAAATCGACAAAATAATCCACGTTACAAATTGCGTGGTAACGCCCATCATTGGGAACATCCAGTACAGAATACCGACCATAATGGCCGCAATACCGAACCACAATGCGGCAAAAGCAGGCAGAATCAGCTCTGATAACATTAACAGAACGCCCAATACAAACCAGTGCCAAGGTTCAAAAGCAAATTCCATACATCTACTCGTATATTCGTTATAGGGATATAGATGCAGCAGCATCTATATCAATTTAGCAGATGAATAAGTCTTTGAATATTAAAAATCAAACTTTTTAGAATTTGGCTTTAGGTGCTGGTTTAAAGGCTGCTGGTGACTTTTTAAAGTCGCCTATGGCTTTTTCAATTGACTTAATTTTGAGTTGTGCTGCCTTTTCACCTTGTAAAATAGATTGATTGCTCGCTGTTAAGTCTAAAGTACCTAGGTGGCCAACTTTGGGTTGAATCACTACAGTTGCTTGGCTTAGCTCTTCATTGATGCTTTGCTGCCCCATGATGTTAATGGTTTGATCGAGCAAACCCCACATATTCAGTGGCTTGTTTCCAACGGGACGGGCTGAAATATCAACCGCAATTACAATATCCGCGCCCATATCTTTGGCAGTTTTCACTGGAATTGGGCTAACAAGGCCACCATCGACATATTTGGTTCCACCAATCACCGCAGGGACAAAAACGTTCGGAATACTACAGGATGCTCGAACAGCTTGACCCGCATTGCCTTTAATAAAGTCGGCTTTTCGTCCTGTATCCAGACGGGTAGCGACTGCAGCGAAGCGGATGGGGAACTGTTGAATCGGTTTATTTCCGACATGTTTGTTGACATAGTCTTGCAGTTTTTGTCCTTGCACAAAACCTTGTGAATTGAGGGTTAAGTCTCGAATGTCCGATTCTTTTAAAGTCAGCGCAATTTGTTGAAGTTGATAAGGTGTTTTACCACTGGCATAGATACTACCCACAAAACTGCCAGCACTGGTTCCCGTGACAATTTTGGGTTTGATGCCATGTGACTCCAAAACTTTCAGTACACCAATATGTGCAAAGCCTTTGGCGCCGCCACCGCCGAGGGCAATGGCAATCACAGGTTCACGGGCTTGAACGGGAGTAGTTGTTGGTGTTTTCTTTGATGCAAGATCACATCCTGCCATAGTCAGTGTGAGTGCACCAATCAGAGATAAACGAGCAAAATTCATGGTCAAAAGTACTAAAACGCAAAACAAATAATGCTGCACATCTCAGCAGATTCGACCTTGATTTACTAGCTATTTTTTAAGCGTTTTTGTAAAGGCTTAGCTAACCATTTTGGGTTCTTGGCTGAAAATTTACCAACATAAAAATCTAAAATTTTCTCAAGGTCTTGCTCAAAATGCCCAGTAGGATGAAACACGCCCAAGCAGTGAATGGTCTTTTGTGTATAGTCAAAAGAGAACATCACAATCGGAACTTGTGCACCGTGAGCAATACGATAAAAACCGCTACGAATAGATTCGGCGTGTTTACGGGTGCCTTCAGGCGCCATACCGACCCAAATTTTTTCTTTGCTGTTGATAATCGCGATAATGTCTTGGGTTAAGCCTTGGGCATGGGAGCGATTCACAGGAATCACCCCAATCCATTTAAGCAATGGTTTCAACGGGGTATGAAACAAACTATTCTTACCAAAAATGGTAATTTGAATGCCTAAACCTAGCAAGGCGGTGAAACCGTGCCATGCGTCGATATTGGAGGTGTGTGGTGAAATAATCGCGACGGCTTTGGGGAGATTTGGAAACTCACCGATGAAGCGCCAACCTTGCACTAAAAAAATCTGCTTAAACATAGTGCGAGTGAATGCAGACGAATTACGATGAGGCACTTGATCTGGTAGTTCTGGAAAAGATGGACTCATTATTATTTTACTCAAACGATCAAGATGAATATGATTTCAATAATAGGCATTGATCGGTTTGAATTCATTGGCAAAATAGTGAATGCCTACCGAACCAAAATGAACACTTTGCCCAATTGATGAATTTAGGACGACCATGTTACAGACCCGAAATGTATATATTTTGCTATTTTCTCTGTATTGGGCACAAGGTTTACCTGTGGGGTTTATGACCCATGCTTTGCCCGTGATTTTGAGAGCACAGGGGGTTTCACTGGCACAGATTGGAGGTTTTGGACTGCTGATGTTACCGTGGTCGATTAAAGTGTTTTGGGCGCCTTTGTTAGATCGTTTTGGGATCACCCATTTTGGTCACTATCGTAGTTGGATTATTCCATTACAACTCTTGACTGTACTGGTGTTGATTGGGCTGTCTTTTCTCCCGATTGATGGATTAAATCAACCTATTTATTTATGGGCTTTTTTTGTGGGCCTACTCAGTATGAATTTGCTCGGGGCAACGCAAGATATTGCAACTGATGGGTTGGCGGTCAATATTTTAAAAGGGGAGCAACAGCACTGGGGTAATACCTTTCAGGTGATTGGATCGCGTCTTGGTTTTATTGTCGGTGGCGGGGCAATCTTGTGGGCACTGGATTGGCTGAGTTGGCAATCTACTTTTTTGATTTTGGCGGCAATTGTTTTTATAAATACAGTGCCGATTTTAGTTTACTCAGAGCCACAGCATAGAAAGGTTTCAGAAACGCAAACCGTATCTTTTAATTTTCAACAGATCAAAAACTATTTAGCTTATTTTATCCAGAGTCCTGTACTCGCAGCATGGTTAGCAGTGCTTTTGAGCTTTAAAATAGCGGATGGTTTAGCAGGGCCACTATTGAAGCCTTTAATGGTTGATTTAGGCTTAAGTTTTTCCCAGATTGGTCTATATGTGACCATGCTGGGGGCCTGTACCGCTTTAATGGGTGCTGGACTTGCGGGCTATAGTTTGAAATTTATTCGGCGTTCCACTGCTTTAGTAGCGTACTCGCTGCTTAAAATCTTCAGTTTGGTAGCTTATGCATGGTTGGCTTTTCAGTATGAAATTAAGTATGGCATTCAGCCGTGGTTAATTTATCTGATTAATGCTTTTGAAGATATGACTTCATCTATGTTGTTGGTGGTCATGCTCACCCTAGTGATGCAATATAGTCGTAAACAGATGGCAGGCACCGATTTTACCTTTCAAGTGGCATTGATGGCCACCGTCAGTGGTGGATTATATAGTGTCAGCGGGATATTGGGCGACTGGCTCGGCTATTTCCATTATCTATGTATTATTGTGGTCATTGCGATGTTGAGTTTGTGGTTTATTTTTAAATGGCGTGCCATTGCAACGCATTCAGATTTTTCATAATGTTTTCATAAATAAATCACAAAAAATGCTAAATAGTGATGTAAATTATTAAAAAATATAACTAAATATTTTTTTAATTGTTCTGTCATATATGTCTGAACGGTAATATTTGTAACAAATTTACCGTAGGATATTTTGATAATGAAAACACAAATTGCAGTCGCAATCGCTTTAAGCCTAGTGGCAGGGGTAACATTCGCAGCACCTACTTTTTATGGTGAAATTGATGTCACGGCCGATTATTTACCTGAAGATAATGCCTCTCCAAATAAAGACCGTGATGTCGTTGAATTGAACTCTAATAACTCCTTTTTAGGCTTAAAAGGCGAAGAAAAACTCACAGATCGTTTAAATGCACTATATCAAGCAGAATTTACCTTCTATGTGGACAATGGGGGGAGCACAGATACTTTTGTTCCACGTAATTTACTTGTTGGCTTACAAGACCAAAAATTAGGGACATTGAAAGTCGGCAAAATTGATACTCCCGTTAAACAACTGTCTTCAGTGGTAGATACCTTTAATAACTATGTGGCCAACAAAGCTGATGTGGCAGGGATTTTCACTGGTGAAAACCGTATAGATAATGTTGTGGTCTATGAAACGCCAGCTTGGGGTCTTGGCACAGGAAAACTGAAAGCTACTGCACTGTTAGCCACTGGTGAAGCAGGGGGTATTGAAAAATCCAAAGGCGGAGCAAAAGTTGCAGGACGTGGTCTGGGCGATGCATGGTCAGCGTCAGTGGTTTATGACAGTAAAAAGTTTGTTGCCGGGATTGGTTATGATAAGGCCATTCCATCAACCTTTGCAGGACGTGGTATTTTGAATGCATCAGCGCCTGAGGTGACAGGCGGGGTGGCAGGCAGTGCTTTTGCAGCAGCAGATACCTTACGTGCCATTGGTCGAGTCAATCTCAATAATGGTTTGGCGTTGAAAGCTTTATATCAAACTTCTGAAGTGGCGGATGTACAAGGCAATGATGCTGCCGCAGCTACGATAGACGACGCACAAGGTTGGCTAATTGGTGCTGAATATAACTTGCCGAATGCCAAAGCTTGGACAGTGAAAGCACAATACAGTCAAAACTCAACCAGCTTCAAAACGGCTAAAGACGACTTTGATGCGCAGCAGTTTATTGCAGGTGCTGATTATGCCTTTACCAAGCAAGTCAAAGCTTATGGTTATGCAGGAATTTTGACACTTGAACAAGCATCTTTTGAAACCAAGCAACCTGTAGTCGGCACTGGGATCGAATACAAATTTTAAGCTGTAGAACAGGCTCAGGCATACACAGACTAAAGCCGATCTAATTAAGGCGTTTTATGAAACGCCTTAATTTTTGCCCAAAAAGATGAAATCTTAATATCTGACATTCAGCACAGAGCTTGTTTATTCTCTCGTTTAGCCGAAAACAAAAACATCTAGTGGCTCAATATACACCACCATAAAATCCTTCGACTTGCTCTGCACATAAAAGCCATACTTCTATTCATGTTCTGGTTGTGCAAGGGTATTCCACATATCAAATCATACGTTGGGTCTTAAAAATCTCATCCGATAGTTTAGTTTACTGTTATGAATTGACACAAAGCGACAGCGCTCTTTTCTATTTAAGCGAGTTTTAAGTTTAGAAAACTACATTGGGACATCCGATCACAAAGACATAATTTAAGATGTTCAATTTGCAGTCTGTCTTCAAAGAAATATCACTTTTACGCTTTAATGCGTATTTGGCTGTGTGGTTAGCTGTGGCATTAAACTTTATGTTTTATAAGCAAATTCAGTTACTCACACCATACCAAGGCTTGAAAGCTTATGCATTCATTGCTGCGACCGTATTGGTGATATTGGCATTATATAATCTGGTGTTTCAAATTATACAGTGGCGCCCAATCGCTAAATCTGTTGCCGCTATTTTAATCTTGATTGGTGGCATGAGTGCCTATTTTGTCAATAGTTTAGGAGTTGCAATCACGCCTGATCAAATTCAAAACATGATGCAAACCGATGGTAATGAAGTACGTGATTTATTGTCTTGGCATCTTTTATTCTGGATTGGGACGATGGTGATCTTGCCATTGGTCGTTCTCTTTAAGGTAAAGATTCGTCGTGATCCGCTTAAGGCCGTTTTGTTACATAAGCTATTGGGTAGTGCCATTTCCGTGGCAGTGATTGCCAGCCTGCTGTTTGTTTTCTTTGTGGATTATGCTTCTATTTTCCGTGAGCATCGCGATCTTAAAGGGATGATTTCACCGCAAAATGCGATTAGCTCAACACTGTCGTATTATAAAAAGAATAGACCGCAGCAGCATTTACCACTCGTGAAGTATGGTGAAGATGCGCATTTAGTGGAACAAGTTGGACAGAAAAAATTGCCGAAGCTCATGGTTTTGGTTGTCGGTGAAACTGCGCGTGCAGAAAGCTTTTCTTTAAATGGGTATGCAAAAAAAACCAATCCTGAACTTGAAAAACTCAACGTTATTAACTTTAGCCAAGTAAGTTCATGTGGTACAGCAACGGCTGTGTCAGTACCTTGTATGTTTTCTGGGATGACACGTGAAAATTATGATGCACAACTGGCTAAACATCGTGAAGGCTTATTAGATTTAGCACAACGTGCAGGCTATAAAGTGACGTGGATTGATAATAATTCAGGTTGCAAAGGCGTGTGTGATCGCGTGGAGCAGTTTAAGATTCCTGAGCCTATACAGAAAAAGTGGTGTTCGGCAGATGGTGAGTGTGCGGATGGAATTTTGGTGGATAGCTTCAAAGCTTATATTGCCAGTATCGCGAGTGATGATAAAACCCCACGTTTAATTGTATTGCATCAAATGGGTAGCCATGGGCCTGCTTATTACAAACGTTCACAAGTGGGTTTTCAACCATTTAAACCAATGTGTGAGACCAATGCTATTCAAGGCTGTAGCTCGGAACAACTAAAAAATAGTTATGATAATTCAATTGTTTATACAGATCATATATTAAGCCAGCTGATTGGCGTATTAAAGCAAAATCAAAACTTTGAGACGGGTTTTTGGTATTTATCCGATCATGGTGAGTCGACTGGTGAGCACGGCCTGTATTTACATGGTTCACCTTATGCTATCGCACCGAGCCAACAGACTCATGTGCCGATGCTGATGTGGTTTTCTGAAACATGGAAAAAGCAAAATCCACAACAAATGACTTGCTTAGCTCAGCAAAAAAGCCAAGAATTGAGTCAAGATCATTTATTCCCAAGTTTACTCAGTTTACTTGAGGTGAAAAGTGAAGTGATTGATTCGAAAAATAATATGCTAGAACAGTGTACCTCGACCAAGGCGAGAGCTTAATTCATGTCAAAAATATTGATTATTGAAGATGATTTTATGATTGCTGAGTCCACGCAAACCCTTTTGCGCTATCAGCAGTTTGATGTGGTGTGGGTAAATAATGGTTTTGATGGTTTAAAACAGTTACAACAACATACATTTGATGTGGTATTACTCGATTTGGGTCTCCCGATGATGGATGGTATGCAAGTCTTAAAAAATATTCGACTACTGTATCCGACTTTACCCGTATTGATTATTTCTGCACGAGATCAGTTACAAAACCGTGTTGATGGTTTAAACCAAGGTGCTGATGATTATTTAATTAAACCTTATGAATTTGATGAGTTACTTGCCCGTATACAAGCTCTGTTACGTCGTAGCGGGGCTTTGAAACAGCAAAATCAGCGACAAACGCTGAGTTTTTCAGGGCTAGAGCTTGATGAGGATTTACACTTAGCTAAATACAAAGGGCAAACGATTGATTTATCGAATCGTGAATGGGCGATACTTATTCCTTTGGTTAGCCATCCCAATAAAATTTTTTCCAAAGCAAATTTGGAAGAAAAATTATACGATTTGGACTCGGAAATTAACAGCAATACCATTGAAGTTTATATTCACCATTTACGCGCTAAATTGGGCAAAGATTTTATTCGAACGATTCGTGGTTTGGGCTATCGTTTGGGGCAGGTTGAATCATAAGTGGCAAAAGCAACCTCAATTTCCTTAAAGCGACAACTGGTCACTTACACCTCTTTATTCAGTATTGTAATGGGTTGCTTATTGGTGATTGCAGCTTATCGGATTGCCCTTGAAGAGACCAATGAAATACTTGATGCACAAATGCGAAATTTGGCTGAACGTGTGGCAGAACATGACCCCGCTCCGATCAAAAGTGAATTTGAAGTAAGTCGACACTATCATGAAGAGGATTTATTTGTAGATGTCTGGTCGTATGAGTTTCCAGAACAGCGTGAACATAAGTTTGACCTCCTAATACAACCTGTAAAAAAAGCAGGTTTTTATACTCACCATACCGCACAAGGTTTGTGGAACACCTATGTTCTACCTACAGAAAAATATCAGATTCAGGTCAGTCAACAACGGAGTGTGCGGCAAAAACTGGCTTTAGAACTTGCAGCGAATATGTTGATTCCCTATTTATTGTTTATGCCTTTGGCGCTATGGGGGTTAAATTGGATTATTGGACGTAGTTTAAAGCCTTTAGATGAGTTTAAAGCTGAACTCGCACAGCGTGAACCACATGAGCTTACGGCAATTCGTCCAGCTGGTTATCCTGTTGAAATTTTACCGACTATCAACGAAATGAACCGTTTGTTTGAACGGATTTCATTGTTCCAGCAAGAACAGAAACAGTTTATTGCCGATGCTGCACATGAATTGAGAACACCGATTACAGCGCTCAATTTGCAAATGAAAATTTTATTGCATGAATTTCCAGAACATCAGGCTTTAAAAAATCTGAGTTTAGGCTTAATTCGGATTCAGCATTTGGTTTCTCAATTACTTAATTTGGCCAAACAGGATGCATCTGTCCCTACTTTAGAGTCAGTACAGCAGGTGTGCTTAAGTGATTTGGTTGGAGATTGTATGGAGCAATTGATGGAGTTGGCACTTGCCAAGAATATTGATTTAGGTTTAGAGCAACAAGAACAAATTTGGCTTAAGAGTCAAAGTTCAGCTGTGCATTCGATTGTTTATAATTTGCTTGATAATGCCATTAAATATACCCCAGAGCAGGGAGTCATTAATGTTTCCATTTATAAGCAAGATCAGCGAGCAATTCTCCAAATTGAAGACAGTGGACCAGGAATTGCCCCCGAGCTTTATGATCAGATTTTAAAACGGTTCTATCGCGTTCATCATCATTTAGAGGTCGGCAGTGGATTAGGGTTGTCCATTGTCGATAAAGCCGCAGAGAAAGTCGGGGCAAAATTGAATTTTGGGCAAAGTGAAGCTCTGGGTGGTTTACAAGTTCAGGTGATGTTTAATTTATAGTTTAGGGCTTATTTGAGTCCCAAGAAAACTTTTATAAAACAATGCATAAGCCAATACGTTAATTAACCAGATAACCCATGCTGTCCAAAGATTATGACTGAGGAAATGTGCGCCACGCATCATTTGTGCCCAGCCCATTACAAAACCTAAAATCAAGGCAGCAAACAAATAAAACCATGCACGTTTTGGCTCAGTGAGTCGATAGACAAAATATCCCACAAATAGAGCAAATCCTGTGGCAGCATGTCCACCAGGAAAACAATGACCTGCTGTTGCTGAAAAGTCCCAAAAGAAATCATGTGCGGTAGCGAGTGTCATATCCCATGGGCATGCATGACCAGATTGTGATTTTAATATGCCAATGCAACTGGTGCTGATAAGGACTAAGCCAATGAAATAACCACTTTGCCAGCGCTGTGGTTTTAGGGTAGTCCACTTATACGATGCAATCCATTTCAGTAAGTAAATTAAGTAAACTGCAATGAGTATGTCTTTGACATAGCGATGATTGAGCTCGGCTAAGGCCCAATCTCGTTTTAATGGGAAATGGCCTGTCCGATCCATATAGGGTTGAATCAGGTGTAAATCCAATGTTCCTGCCACTGGAAAGAGGAGCCATAAAATGGAAAAACCAAGTGTCAAAATAAAAAACTGAAGTAGAAAAAAACGTTGCTGATCTGACACAAGATACGCCGTAAAATAAAAATAAGCTGCTATTCCAACAGTGTTAGCTTAAAGCAGGCTTAACGGTTTTGGTCTTTCATCGCTTTTAGCAAAATCAGTGATTTACTTATTCATTTAAGGCTAAAGTGGTGCAGCAATTCGATGTTAGGTTGAGTCTAAACAATATTGGGAAAAGACAGCGTGATACGTGCAGTTTTATTTGATATAGATAATACCTTAACCCACCGTGGACGCAGTGTTGCTGCATTTAGCCAACAGCTTGCGGATTATTATCACGTACAATTACAAAGTGTAAATGTTGTACAGATAGAGACTATCGTCAATCGTATAGACAATGGGGGCTATCCCTTAAAAGAACATTTAACCCACACAAGTATTGGTGCTTCAGTGGCTTATGCTTTGCTACAGGAGCTTAGTTGGAATTTAGCTCCTGATTTGAATGACTTAAGTAATTTTTGGTTTGAACAATTTGGTCGCTGTGCTGTGGCAATGCCCGATGCTGAACAAACGTTGACCCATTTAAAGCAAGCGGGATATAAACTTGCGATTATTTCAAATGGTGGTCATGCAACACGCTTGTCTATATTAAATGGCTTGGGCTTTGCGCATTATTTTGATGTGATCAATACTTCTGGGCTATTTGGACAAGCTAAACCAAAGCCAGATATTTTTATTGATACGGCACAACAATTACATGTTGAAGTTGAGCAGTGCTTATTTGTTGGGGATCATCCGATTAATGATGTACACGGTGCACAGCAGGCAGGAATGCAAGCCCTGTGGTTATCAGGCTTTCATCAACCATTGGTAACAATAAATGCCCCACAGATTACGGCATTGTCTGAGATTTTTAAGTATTTAACAGCAATGACTGACGTTTAAATCAGAGAATAAAAAAGCGACCCATAAGGGTCGCGTTGAAATTGAACATGATTTTAGAACATGCTGTCATCAGAGTTGGCAGAAATTTTATGAATAGACAAGTCTGCTCCTCGGAATTCATCTTCTTGACTTAAACGAATCCCCATCGTGGCTTTTAAAGTGCCATAAACAACAAGTCCACCAAGCATGGCTATGCCAATTGCCAACAATGTACCAATTAACTGCGACATCATAGCTACCCCACCTAAGCCACCAAGCCATTTTTGACCAAATACACCAACTGCAAGCCCACCGAATGCACCACATACACCGTGCAAAGGCCATACGCCAAGTACATCATCCACTTTGAGCTTGTTTTGCGTATAGGTGAAGAGTTTAACAAACATAAGTCCTGCAATAGCACCAATGATTAAAGCGCCTATAGGGTGTACAACATCAGAACCTGCACAAATTGCAACAAGACCCGCCAAAGGACCATTATGTAAGAAACCTGGGTCATCTTTTCCAGCAAAGTTAGCTGCTAATGTTCCACCGACCATGGCCATGAGGGAGTTAATTGCTACGAGTCCTGAAATTGCATCTAAACGTTGTGCACTCATAACGTTAAAGCCGAACCAACCTACAATTAATATCCAAGAACCTAAGGCTAGGAAAGGAATAGATGAGGGTGGATGAGCACTGACCCGACCATCCTTTTTATAACGTCCGTGACGTGCTCCAAGTAAAATAACTGCAGCAAGGGCAATCCACCCTCCCATAGCATGCACAACCACAGAACCTGCGAAATCATGGAAACTTGCACCGAAAGTGCTTTGCAACCATTGTTGTAAGCCAAAGTTGCCATTCCAAGCGATACCTTCAAAAAAAGGATAAACCAAAGCTACTAGCAAAACGGTTGCAATAGCTTGAGAACGCATCTTGGCACGTTCAGCAATGCCACCTGAGATAATTGCTGGAATTGCGGCTGCAAAAGTGAGCAGGAAGAAGCAGCGCATTAGGTTATAGCCATGATCCGCTGCTAAAGTATCCCCGATATGGAAAAAGTGATGTCCATAAGAAATGTAATAACCTACAAAAAAGTAGGCAATTGCAGAGAGTGAAAAGTCCGTTAAAATTTTACTTAAGGCATTCACTTGGTTTTTATGTCGAACTGTCCCTAGTTCTAAAAAAGCAAAACCTGCATGCATGGCGAGGACTAAAACTGCACCAAGAAGAAGAAAAAGTAAGTCAATATTTTGCATGTTTAGGTTCCATTTGAGTGCAAAATTTTGCAAAAAGAAGCTCAGTATACTGATGCTTGTCATTTCGTGAAGAGCTAAGCAAAAAGGAAATATTGATTAAGTTTTGCTTAAAAATAATAAGACCCGATATAAAGCATTAATATGCACCATGATGGTGTTCACGCATCTTACTGGTGCGTTTATGAAAATATGATTTAATTGTAAATATTTGAAAATATTATACTTATTTATTTTAA
>NZ_BKFU01000070.1:0-16925 GCF_008980265.1 Acinetobacter sp. TUM15064
CTCGCTTGATTAAAGCTTGGTTATACGAGGACCAATTGGTTGTACGATAGATTTTAGGTGTAGGCTTCTTCATCTGGAAATTATATTACTGAAGAAGCCTTCAAGAATAGCTTTGTGCAACAAAGCCAATCAGATATTTTATTTAAAAATCAAGAACAAGAATAATCAGTTGCTTAAAAACTAGGAATTACACAATATGGAGAAATTTTTAAAACATAAAATTATTTATATTTATTTTGGTTTTCAAATAATTATTACATTCTTATTTTTTGAAAGTTATTTCTCATATATATTAATATTTAATGGAGGTGTACTTTTTTCTGTAAGCGCTTATCTAGAAAATAAGAAAATACAGTCTTTTTTTATCATTCTAGTAATGCTACTAAGCTTAATTTATGCTTGTCTGTCATTGCTCTATAAAAATCCCAATTATTATTGGAATAATGGTCAAGTCTTTGAAGGTTACTACTTGATTAAAGAGACAAAAGTTAGAACACGGCAAATGGGGAGTATGACGGGAAGGGATAGTGTAATTGAACCATCATCTTATAACAGTCTAACATTAGAAAATAAACAAGATAAATCAATAATTCTAGTTGAATGTTCAATTTCAGAATTAAGTTGCCCATTTTATAATAAAATTGATCAAGAAATTTATATCAAATATATTCAAAGCAATTTTTTCTCAAGAAATTATGCTTTTTACCTTAAAAACAACAATATTATTTATGATGAAAAATATTTCAATAAAAAATATAAGAAAGAGAATTATTTAAAAATATTTTTTATTATATTCTATTTAGGAGGTTGTTTTTTATTCACATACAAATTAATTAAAAATAAAAACATATCCTTAGATTAGGTTGTTATTTGTTCACCATCTGATTTTGATTCATTTGGCTAGCATTTTTCATCAATTTCTTAATATTTTATTGTCAATGAAAGCCATTCCACCATCTAGTGATAATTTAACCAAATCTAAGTTAAGCGCTAAAATTTTCACACTTCAGTCCGCCTCAAAGATGACGAAAGTGTTTTCAGCCGTTATCCCGCGACTGATGCAGAACGATTTCTCCTTATACAGAGAACGACATATAAGCCATTCATAAATATAAGCTATTTTTTAGACAAAGCCTATGTTTCCTAAACGCTACATTTACATTCAACTTTAGTGTTAAATTGATTATTATTCACGCGCTTTTATGCTAATTTAGAAGTGAAAAATTAGCATTTCATATACAAATATCCGTATGAAATTACTAGGTTTTATTCTTTAAAAAATACAGCTAATATCAAGGTATGGGCTGTATTTGAACAGTGATACATTAGAACAGCAGTTTGTACATAATCAGAGTGGATAATAAGGAGAAACAACAATGGCTTACCAAAACATTTTAGTCCCAGTAGACGGTTCCGAAACTTCATATGCAGCAGTTGCGCAAGCGGCTGAACTTGCAAAAGCATTTGGCGGTAAAATTACAGTCGTTCAGGTGCTTGCACTTGACCCTTATATTGCGGCTGAATATATTTCTGCAACTCAAACCAATGACTTAATTGAACGTGCGCGTACTTCAGTTTTGAAAACATTAGAGGAAGCAGCAGCTAAATTTAGTGATCTCGATATTCCTGTTGAAGCAAAACTACTTGAAGGTCAGGTGATTCACCGTGAAATTATCAGAGAAGCTGAAACATCTAAGGCAGATTTGATTGTGATCGGCTCTCATGGTCGTACAGGTTTAAAGCGTTTATTCCTAGGTAGCGTTGCGCAAAGTGTTTTAGGTGAAGCGCACATTCCTGTTTTAGTTGTTCGTCAGTAATATATCAAATGCTCTACTTCCACGGAGGTAGAGCATGTCTATTTTAAATATTCCATTGAAACTCTTTCATTTTCACTTTATCCCCAACCACTAAAATACCCTCTGCCATAAGTAACTGTGCTTGAATATTCTGTCCCTGATCATTGAGTTTACTTAGGCTAATTTTCCCTTGTGAGTTAATGACCCGATACCAAGGCAAACTACTGTCTGCATCCATATGTTTCAGCACATAGCCCACCAAACGTGCATGTTTTGGGATGCCTGCTAAGCGTGCAATTTGTCCATAACTCGCTACACGACCATACGGAATTTGGGCAATCACTTGAAAAATCATGGGTGCCAATTCTTTAACTATCGCCTCCGCCATGCAGACCTATCCTTTTTTTGACGACTAAAAATAACTCACCATAAAGTCACGAATAACAATTTTCTAAAAATTCGTGTGCAACTATAATTATTTTAGAAAAAGTTGCATTTTTCTACATAATTTTACACTACGCTACATACAAAATAATTTTATTTTTCTTTGGGGTATTTTAATGGGACATCCGTTCTACTATGGAAAGCTGAGCATACTTAGCTCTACCTTACTCAGTATCAGTTCATCCATATTTGCACTTGATACAAGTGCTCCCCCTGATAATGAATCGACCCCAAAAGTTTTACCCACACTCTCTTTTAAAGCGGATGACGAGCCACAAAAGCAAAAAGATGATGATATTAGTGCTGTAGCCAAAACAGTCATTACCCGAGATGAAATGCTGCAATATGGCGATCAATCGGTCATGGATGCTTTACGCCGCTCTGCAGGTTTTCAGCTTCCAACACCTGGGCAAGATCCTCGCGGTGGTGGTGGTGCTTCTGGAATGCGTTTTCGCGGCGGTGCTGGTCCCACATTTCTAATTAATGGTGAGCCAGTACAAGGGGGGCCTCGTGGTGGGATGTCTATTATTGATACCCTTACCCCTGAAATGATTGAACGCATTGAAGTGGTTAAGCAACCAAGTGTTGCCCAAGCTTCCGTTGCATCATCAGCCGTGATCAATATTATTCTAAAAGAACCTCTGAATAATCGCTTAAGCGGTTCAGTCAAAGTCGGTTATGGCAAGTATGAAAACTCTGAAAAACAATCTAAGAGTGAGCAGAAAATCAGTGTCCAAGCCGATGGCCGTGACAATGCTTGGTCATATAGTGTTGCTGCAAATCAAATGTGGGTTGATAATACGTCGCTTACTAAAACTGAAACTGCAACTGAAACGCGAGAACAATTACGTACTCTTAACCGTACCATGCAGATGTTTATGCCACGTTTAGAATATGAGCTTGATGATCAACAAAAATTGATTGCTGAATTATCCTATCGCAACATGAAAATAGAAGGTTCTTCTACCAATCAAACTCAAGATGATAAAAATGATAGCATTCGTTTAAACACACGTTATGAGCGTAAAGACAAAGATCTCAGCGATAAAATCAAATTATCTGCTGAACGCCAAACCGAAACTCAACTCACACGCTCACCTCAAAATACCATTTATACCGATGAAACCATTCATGAATATGGTTTAGCTTATGATGGTATGCGTAAATTAGACCCAGATCGTCAAATTAAATTTGGTACTGACCTACGTAGTAATAATCTAGAGAGCAATGTCAGCGAAAGCTTAGATGAACAACGCTATGCCCTCTATGCTGAGGGAAGTTGGCGTTTTACAGATCGTCAAACTGTGACTTTGGGTGCGCGCCAAGAATGGTTGAAACGCTCAGGTTTAGTCAATTATCAAGATCAACATTTGAGTCCTGTACTGGCTTACCGTTTTGACTTGACTGAGCAATGGTCGATCCAAACCAATCTCAGCCAAGCGTTTAACACTCCAAAGACTGAACGCCTTGTTTCGAATGTGACTGTTTCTACAGATAGTGATGCGGGTTCATTAAACAACCCTGATCGCGGTGGCAATCCAAACTTAAAACCAGAAAAAATCCGTGCTGCCGAATCAACACTGGCTTATGACTCAGCAAGTGGTGGTGTTAGCTTAACGGCGTATCACCGTAAAATTAAGGACTACATCGAAAAAGTGATTGCACTTGAAGGCTCTCGCTATGTTGAGCGTCCACAAAACCAAAATGAAGCAACAACTTACGGCGTTGAGCTTTCTGGGCGTTATGCGTTGAAACAAACGGATGCGGGTCATTCATTTATGCTGAATGGGCAAGTATCAACCATCCGTGCCAAAGTTGAAGATGAGCAACACAATCAACGTTTAGTGAGTGATGTTGCACCCTACAACACAAGCGCAGGTTTATCTTATAACTTTAAGCCATGGCAACTTTCTACCAGTATCAATGTGAGCTATACACCTGAATTTACGCGTGGTTTAGATGGTCAACCTTATGATCGAACCACCAATGAACGTTTTGGTGTGGATCTGAGCGCAACTAAACGCTTTACTGATGGTTGGGCAGCAAGTTTGAATCTGAACAATGTATTAAGCACGGATTATAAAGAACGATTGACCAATCAGTCTGACGGCAGTTTATATCAAGCAAGAACCAACCAAGGCATGCCTAGTTTCCAATTCTCTCTTGAGAAGAAGTTCTAAATTTCTCTGCTAGGTTTATTCTTGATCAACACAAGCCAGCTATTTTTATAGCTGGCTTTTTAGATTTCAAGCTAGGTATTAAAAATCGAATTATGAAAATTCCTGATATTGGAAATGCTATGATCTGTATTCTACTTTCATCAGTGCTTAGAAGATAATATGAGAGCCGAACTCAAAACCAAAATCGTACAGGTCTGCGATGAAAAAATTGCAAAAAAAGGCAGTAACGTTGGACTTTCTTTCTATGCCTTTTTTGCCAATAAAAATGATGATCCTGAACGCTTAATGGAAGCTGCCCATTGGTGGATCATCGAACATCGACTGAATCATTTTGAGAAAGCTGACAAGATTAAAGCACTGGTCTTAGCCCAATCCGATTAATCAAACGACTTAATACACATCGCGTTGATAACGCTGTTCATGCTTAAGCTGTTCTACGTGCTCATGCCCTAAAATCTCTTTGAGGACTTGATCCACACCGCTCGCCATGCCTTGCAAACTACCACAGACATATATCGCTGCACCTTGTGCAATCCATGTCTGTAATTGAACCGATTGTGTTCTTAGACAATCTTGCACATAGACTTTTTCAGCCTGATCACGTGAAAAAGCATAATCCACCTGATCCAGAAAACCATGCTGCTGCCAATAGCGAATCTCTGTTTGGTATAAATGATCAAACTGCTGCTGTCTTTCACCAAAAATCAGCCAATTGTTTTTATATCCCCAATGCTCACGTTGACGTAAATGTGCGACCAGACCTGCGATTCCCGTACCATTGCCAATTAAAATCAGTGGTCGCTCATCATGAGCTAAGTGGAAACTTGGATTATGACGAATATTAGCTTGCAGTGATTGATCTTGCTCCAACCCCACCGTCAACCAACCTGAACCTAAACCTAAACCTGATTCAGTCTGTTGCTGCCTCACCACTAATTCAATTAAACCATTTTCAGGCAAACTCGCAATCGAATATTCACGCTGAGCTAGAGATTCAAATTGTGTAATCCATTCTGCAAATGGAAGCGAGGCTCTAGGTGGTAGTTAAATTTAAGCGGCGTAGTTGAGGAATGAAATCCACTGCATCTTTTTGCTGTTGTGCTACTAAAAAATCGTGAATATCAGTCGTATTATTTTCACATTGAATTTCTAAAATATCACCTGACGACCAAACCAAATCTTGTTCGAAACTCAACTGAATTTTATAAATTGCGTCCCCGATACTGCCTTTATTCAGGCATTGGCGATGAGCAAATTTTAATTCCACACTCTCTTTTTCAATGGATAGCGCTGAAAACCGAGTGGTGGTTAACTGCTCCAAGCCCAGTAACCATTGTTCTAAATCATGACTATTGAGTTGATCCACAAGAACTGTCGGAAATAAAGTCTGTGCTTGTTGCTTCAATAACCATTGTTCCAATGTTTGTCCGAACTGACAAAAATTCGCATAGCGTTTATCGCCCAATGCAAGCACTGCGAAGGATAAATGCGATAAATCTAAAGATTGAGACAATATTTTATGGACAAATGACTGGGCAGCATCAGGTGCATCACCTTCTCCATAGGTACTCACCACCCATAGAATTCGTTGATGTTCGGTTAAATCAGCAATACTCAATTCTTGAATATTTCGAATTGTAGTGTGATGATCAATTAAACGTAATTGCTCAGTCGTATGCTTTGCCCAAGATTCAGCATGTCCCGATTGACTGGCATACACCACTAAATAAGCAGGGTGATCTTGATTCGCTTTTTGCTTAGCATGACGTTGTTGCCATAACAACCAAACGATTATAAAAAGATGTAGGCTCAATAATATTGCCAATATCACAATAATCGTCAGTACAGCTTGAGTCATCCTTTCACCTTAAATAGCAGACCAAATGAGCAAAATAATTGCCGCTAAACTACATGCCGTTACAAGCAGATGCGTCACTAAACGGGTTTTGATGGTCAGGAATAGAATATAGCCTGCCAACGATAATAAAATTATGATAATTGCACTAATATCAATTAACCAATGCCAAGCCGTTCCAACGTTTTTTCCACGATGCAGATCATTCAATAGTGAAACAGTAGTGGCTGATTTCTGCGTCATCTCAACATCACCATTGTCGAGCAATACCCATAGGTCTGTTGAACCTGCTGGGCTTTCGAGACGAATCATCACCTCACCATCCATCACTTCGCTACTTTTATAACGACCAATCAAAGGTTGTTTTGTACGAACATATTCAACAATACTTTGACTTGGGTTCTCTTGTTTTTGCAGAGACTCAACCAATGTAGACGGTAAAGTAAATGTGGTGGTCTGCTCCGCATTCTTTGATTTAAACCAATCAGGGTTATTGAGAAATAGACCTGTGGCAGCAAAGAAGATCAAAACGATAAAGGCAAAGGCAGAAAGCCAACCATGCACATAACGTGCATGGCGGTAAAAATCACGGCGTTGATACAAGGGACTAGCCTCATAGATGGAGTGATGCTAAAGCTTAAGCACCACGTTGGAAATTCAATTTAACTGTACCAATCTCTGCTTGAGCAGGAAGTGTTTGTGTCGCTGATTTTGGTGTGATATTCAACTCAATGGTTTGATAAGAGTGATCACCATGTTCACGCGAGGTTTCAATATGAATGATATATTTACCCGCTTTCACCATTTTACCCACTTCGTCTTTACCATCCCACGCCAACTTATATTGTCCTGGTTGACGTGAAGGTTTTGCAACTGCATCTAGGTTTGGCATTTGACGACCATATCGACGCCACCAAACATAGTTAGAGTTAATCCACTTCTCATCTTTACCCCAAACCGCTAGAGTGCGCACAATCTTTTTATCACTGTCCGTCACCCAAACTGAAACATAAGGCGCACGATAGTTATCGACAGCAATCTTTGGAATATTCACTTCTAACTGAGCTTGATAGCCCTTTGGCCAAGCGGTTGCTGCGCCATTCGCCGCAACATGACGCATTAGAGCAGGTTGATTGGCATCTAATAATGATGACCATCCTGAACTTTGATAACGTGTACCATCTGTTGCAACAAGTTGAGCCTCATAACCGACGAGTTGTTCAATCAATTGCATGCCTTCAGGCGCAGGCATTGCGGTTAATGCCGTTGCCAATGCATCTGAATCAGCAGCACATTGTCCAACGACAACACATTGTTCAACGTTCTGAATCGGTTGCCCTGTGTGTGGGTTTAACAAATGTGATTGATCTGCGAATCCACGATAGCCTTGACCACTAAAAGCCACTGCTTGATTTTTCAGGTTGAGTACCTGAGTTGGTGCAACATTATCAAAACGTTCATTCGGGTCTTGTATACCGACTTTCCAGCCTGCTTGTTGAGGTGATTGCCCCCAAACACGCATATCACCACCAATATCAATCAGAATCCCTTGTAAATGTGGCACAGCTTGTTTTGCCGCCAACAAAGCACGGTCAATCACATAACCCTTAGCATAAGCATCAGGTGCGATTTTAACTGCTGATGGTGTTTTAATCTGCTTGGTTACAGGATTCAGTTCAATACTCTGAGTTTGTAACTGACGCAATAATGATTCTTGAGTATTGTCATCCAAACGTTGAACTTGATTGCTTTGTTCCCATAGCTGGATCAATTGCCCCAAACGTGCATCAAAGCCGCCACACGTTGCACTGCGCCATTGTTCACAAGCTGCGACAACATCATAAAGCTCAGATGAAGCCGAAATTTGGTGTTCACGATTTAATTGGCTAATTTCACTATCATCACGCCAAACTGAAAGAATCTGATCAAGTCGAGCAATTTCTGTCTGAATCGCTTGTAATGCCTTTTCTGCATCTTGTTGCTGAGATGTCGTAACCACAACATCTAAAGAAGTGCCTAGCACATGATCTTGATGAAAACGATAACTTGGTGCTTGAGCTGACTCTGATTGTTGTATCACATTCTCACTGAGACTTCGCTCATTGGCTTGAATCGCTGTGATTGGTGACATGAATACAGCCAACGCTGCCATCAACGGTGATAAACGGAAGATTATCTGTACTGGGCGGAAAAGTTGTTGAGTTGATGACATACTAGGGGTTCCATGCTCCAAGACTTACTTCAAATTTAGTGCTGTATAAATTTTAAAGTAATGTTCTTAACTCTATCTTAATGCTCATCTGGTGTTTAGCGATATCACAGTTTAAATGCTGACCATATTTTTAGTAAAATCAATAAGATCAATCAAAATTTAGACGCTACACAAACAAGGGAAATAACTTTTAATTGATCATCTATTTTTTCAGATGGCTGATTAAAAATTTATCGAAATAATATTGAAATTGATACTCGTTATCAAGTAAATTGTCACAAATATTTGCCATTTTTGCTTATTTATCTTTATAAGGAAGTCTCATGCGTCAGTTCATTACGATTGCATTACTGTCTGCGCTACCAACATTAAGTTTTGCTCATACCGCTAGCCCTTTTTTATTGCCAGAAGTATTTGATAGTAAATCTGATAGTGTAAGTTTCCAAAGTAGTATCACTGTAGAAAAATTCTTTGTTCCAAGCCGTAACTTCAAAACCAGTTATCAAGTTACAAATCCCAATGGTAAAACTGAATCAATCAACGCCGCAGCAGAACTGAAAAAATTTAATATCGCTGAGTTCAATTTAAACGATGACGGCACCTATCGGATCCGTACAAAAGAGGCGACGGGGAACCCAACCAAATATGCTTTAGTTGATGGGCATTGGCTACGTGTACGCCCACCACGTCCTGCAAATGCAGCACCAATGCAACAACCGCCAGCAAATGCTGAACAAAAAGCCCCTCAACAAGCCCCTGCAAATCAGCCACCTCGTTTTGTTGCGGAAGACCAAGTTCCTGCAAATGCAAAAACTGTACAAACAACCAATATCTATATTGCTGAAAGTTTTGTGACGAAAGGCAAACCAAGCCCAATCCCGAATGTTGAAAACAAAGGTTTTGAGTTTAAGTTTTTAACTCATCCTAATGAGCTATTTACAGGCGAATCATTAAAAGCACAAGTTTTGATGAATGGCAAAGCCGTTCCTAACTTAGAGGTTGATGTATTTAAAGGTGTAAGTAGTTACCAACCAAATGCAAAACGCGACCAACCACCTGTAAAAACCAATGCGAAAGGTGAAGTAGAGGTTAAATTTAATGAAGCTGGTATTTATTTAATTACGACAGCCTATCCAGAAGCAAGCCCAGACAGTACCAAACAACCTGCCGCTCAAACCTACACCTATAGCGTGACTGTAGAAGTAACAGAATAACTCGATTTGGCACTTACAACCCTGTAAGTGCCACTTTATTCGATTGTGTCATTTAGTTCGTTTCACATACCATCTTTTTATTCTCTTACTCATCCTTATATTTACGGCTCACCATTCACAATACGAGCAGATTAATAGCGTTCTTGCATAAGTCGTTTTTTGAGCTGTATTGAAATCATAATGAAAATTCTCTCTCCTTTTTAAACGGTAAGGTTAGAGATAGTATTTATATGAAGAATATCCCTTCATCCTCACCTTATCACCAAGAGAGAAGTGACTTTCGACACTTATTTTGTTGCCAGTGAATAATCATTTTTTGACTTTTGTAAGAGCTCTAATACAGTCACATAACCATTACACGCGTACTGCATCTAATCCATTTCTTTCCTAAATCAAAAGTAATCAAACAAAAAAGCATTTTCATTGAAATTTAATATTCTCTGAAAATGCCTGATATAAATGAAACTCAATACGTTTCATCATCTATTAAATGTATAAAAGAACATGTATATCTCAATTATGGTATTAGTACAGCCAAATAACTAAAAATTATCAGGACTTTCCAAACGTTTCACTTCTTGGACTCGCTCAGGATTATGCACTGCTGCAATACCATCATCGGCTTTGATATCAATCAAGGCCTCTGGCTGATAAACGATAATAGTTTCATTGCCTTGCGTATCTTCACCTATGATGTACTTAAACCCTTTACGGTTCATCCTATTGCATAATCGTTGATACCAGCCCTTAAAACCAGTCTTTTCCTCATTCGGATTGTAGTAAAAAGCATTCATAACTGCTGGTAATCCCAAACCACAAACAACCCCTGAGAGCAACACTGCGATAAAGGTATAGCCTATCAGGATACTGCTGTATTCGCTCAACTCGGGTACGTTGGCAACAGCTAAGATCAGCGCTAGAGAAATTCCCCCACGTACCCCACCCCATGACAGAATAGCCAAACTACCGTTATAGCTTTTCTTACGGAAAGATGGGAAAAAAGCAAAAGATAAATAGTTGGCTGCAAAACGTGAAGCATGCAGAATAATAAAAGCGACGATGCCACCAAAGATCAAACTAAAACTGAGATCTAAAATAAACAGTTCCAAACCAATTAAGGTGAATAAGAACGAGTTAATAATCCCTTCAACCGTATGCCAAAAATGGTTTACTTCACGTATTTCACGTTCTTGTAAAATTTCTTTCCACTTGTTCCCTACGATCAAACCACCTATAACGCATGCAATCGGTGCTGAGGCATGCGCAAACAATGCAACCAAATACGAACCACAAGCCAAGAGTGCTGTGGTTAAAATGAGGGATTCCATTTCGTGCTTACCACGCAGTAAACGCAGAATTCCTAAACCAAATGCCCAACCAATAATAACAGCGACAAAGATTTCATAGAGTAAGGTCTGTAATACACCTATAACAGTAAAGTTTTCACCTTGTAAGACATTTAATAAAGTCATAAACAAGGCAATACACATCGCATCATTAAACAGTGATTCGCCTTCGAGCTTGACCATTAAATGATGTGGTGCACGTATAGAACTGAGCACGCCTTTGATCCCAATCGGATCCGTTGCACCCAATGCGGCACCCAACAGTAAAAGTACCAATAAATCGACATGCTGCCCAATCAGGAACTGATAACCATAGAGCGCCACCCCAAAGAACACAGCACACAATACCAGCGCAATACTGGCTAAAATACTGATCGGTTTCCAATGACTACGTAAATCTGAAACTTTGAACTTCAATGCGGATGAGGTCAAAATGAAGCAGATCACACCATTGATTAGAAAGTCATAAAAATCAATGTGCCGTACAGCATCTTCAATGTTATGAATATTGATGGTTATAAACTGATTGCCACTTAGCAGACTTGCACCCCACTGCAAAATAAAGACAAAAATAGCAGAAACAATCGGCACGCCGATGGCTTGGGGAAAACCTAAAATACGTTTATTAAAAATAGTGGTTGCAATAGATAATGCAAAAATAACGGTAAAAACTTGTAGAAAAAAATAATTTCCCATTGAACTTCCAAATTGGGCGGTGGGGCTGATTACGACTTTAGATCCTTATTAAGACCATAAATAATGATGCCATAAACATGCTTCGTCAAAATATTCTAATCATTTTTCAGTTCAACGCCCGAAAAAAATAATTTTTTTAACATTTCTTTTGATGATGAATTAACATAGTGCCGATGCATGTCTTTTATGCGTGATCTTCCCCATTTTTAAAGTTTGATCTCCTATGCCATTCACCTTTAAAACAGTCTTTCGAATGTTCTTCGCACTGATTATTTTCTTAACAACTTTTGCGTTGTTCTTGACTTGTTTTGCTAAAGGCAAAGATATCTGGCAAGCAGACCAGAATTTTGCCGCAGCACAAACTTTTAAAATGAACTCTAGCCCTGAGCAAACTTTGGTTTTACTTTCAAATAATAAAGCCCCAGATGAGCATATTTATTTGCATGTGGCGAATCAAGGCTATATTGCTAAACTCAGTTGCGATCATTATTTAACTGACATTTGTGTGGATGACTACAACGAACAACATACCCGTCAAATTCAGTCCATTGAACTTTTCAAAGCAGGTCCGTTTAATTATATCCAACAAGTCAGTTATCTCGACACTCGTACTCAGCAAATCAAAACGTTGCGTTACACAGCAGAGCAGATTCAACAATTTTACCGTGCGGATGTGAGTAACTTAAAGTATGTGATTTTTGGTGTATTGCTATTTGCACTCATCGCACTTTATGTGAGCGTGCGTATTGCACGAAACTTTAAACAATTCTTAAACCGATAAAAATCCAATATATCGAAATAAAAAAAGGCGTTTAATCGCCTTTTTTATTACAAATAGCTTAAATTGCCTGATTAAAGGTATCACAACTGTTGAGCTGGCCAGATTTGAATCCTGTCTCAAACCATTTCATACGTTGCTGACTGGTTCCGTGGGTAAAGCTATCTGGCACAACCTGACCAGTTGCACGCTTTTGCAAGTAATCATCGCCAATCTTATTTGCAGCATCCATGGCTTCTTCAATATCCCCCTGTTCTAAGAACTGAGTACGTTGATTATTATGATGCGCCCAGACACCCGCTAAACAGTCAGCTTGTAACTCTTGGCGTACTGATAAAGCATTGCCTTGAGTTTGTGAACCCTGCGCACGTGCCTGCTGCACCTGTTCAGAAATACCCAAAAGCGTCTGAATATGATGCCCGACTTCATGCGCGACGACATAAGCTTGAGCAAAGTCACCCGCTTGGTCTTGACGGTTCAGTTCTGTTTGGTTTTGTTCACCACCAATCCCCATCTGTGTACGCATATCTTTAAAGAAAGCGGTGTCGATATATACTTTTTGATCTGCAGGGCAGTAAAACGGTCCCATCGCAGATTGAGCAGTACCACAACCTGAATTCACCGCGCCAGAAAACATCACCAACTTCGGTGGGACATATTGCTGCCCTAACTGCTGTTGGAACACTTGGCTCCACGTGTCCTCGGTATCTGCCAGTACTGTCCCAACAAATTCAATAGCCTCTTGCTGGTCAGGTGTCGGATTCTCCAAACCTTGAGTTTCAGATGCTCCCGTTTGAGCCGTCACTTGCTTGGTGGCTTGATACGCCTGCTGTGGGTCGACGCCCAAAAACTTCCATGCCACAAATGCCACAATCAACCCTAAGATGCTGATCCCACCTGCTTTAACACCGCCACCACCGCGACGATCTTCTACATTACTACTGACTCGACGTCCCTTCCAACGCATAGCACGCTTCCTTTTTCTAATTCATGCCTAACTGATTCAGTTTATGCCTTTTTTGACGTCGGCCAAACTTTTTTAATCAAACTTATGATAGCTAAAACAATCAAACCCGCCACAAAACCAATCACCAGATTTATCAGTGTTGGTGTCAATGCACCTACGATGCTACCCACAGTTGGGATATGTTCAGCATAATCCACTGAACCTTCAGTGAAATGATGTAATAAAGGCACACCATGCGAAATGATGCCCCCCCCCACCAAAAACATCGCGATCGTTCCCACAATGGTCAAAGTCTTCATCAACTTCGGTGCAAAAGCCAATAAACCACGACCAATACTTTGCTTCACAGAAGACGCCTGTTCAGTCAAATACAATCCCAAATCATCAATTTTGACAATCATTGCGACAAAACCATATACCCCTACTGTCATAATGATAGCAATTACGGATAGCACCATGACTTTGGTCGAAAAAGTAGCAGCAGCTACAGTTCCTAATGAAATCACCACAATTTCTGCCGACAAAATAAAGTCGGTACGAATCGCCCCTTTGACCTTATCTTTTTCAAAAGTTGCCAAATCCGTTTCAATCGCTGCTATTTCATGACTAGCTTCTTCTTCAGTTTTGGCTTTTTTATGATGCAGGCTGTGTAAAACTTTCTCCACCCCTTCATAGCATAGAAATAAACCACCAATCATAAGTAAAGGCGTGATCAACCACGGGGCAACCACACTAATCAACAGCGCAGCAGGGACTAAAATCAGTTTATTAATAAATGAGCCTTTGGCCACCGCCCAAACTACAGGCAACTCACGGTCAGTACGAACTCCACTCACCTGCTGCGCATTTAGAGCTAAGTCATCACCAAGAACCCCTGCTGTTTTCTTCGCTGCCATTTTACTCATGACAGCAACGTCATCTAATATCGTGGCAATATCGTCTAGTAATATTAATAAGCTACTCGCCATTTATTTTTATCCATCTTAAGAATTTTGACATTTTAATCTGTGATTTAGCCTTTTGAATATTTGTTTTTTGAAATTTGCCTGAATTTTATATTTTTTTCGCTCCCATTTTTTTAACACTGACATTCAAAAAGATTATGCCGTACAATGTCTGCATTCTTTGAAAATAGCATGTCGCTAAGACGACTTTGGAAAAAAGTAATGAGTAATCAAGACAACCGTCCTGTGATTTTGACAGGCGACCGTCCAACGGGACAACTTCATTTAGGGCACTTTGTAGGATCTTTACGTTCTCGCGTAGGTTTACAGGATTCTCACCATCAGCATTTACTCTTAGCAGATGCGCAAGCTTTCACAGACAATGCTGATAACTTTGAAAAAGTACGCCGCAATATTATTGAAGTTGCTACTGATTACTTAGCCGTGGGTATTGACCCAACCAAAACCACCATTTGTGTGCAATCCAGCTTACCTGCACTGAATGAACTGACTATGTTGTATCTCAACTTTGTGACCGTATCTCGTTTAGAGCGTAACCCAACCATCAAATCTGAAATTCAGATGCGTGGTTTTGAGCGTGATATCCCAGCGGGTTTCCTATGCTACCCAGTTGCACAAGCAGCAGATATCACCGCATTTAAAGCAACGGTTGTACCTGTGGGTGAAGACCAAATTCCAATGATTGAACAGACCAATGAAATCGTGCGTCGTTTAAACCGCCAAATTGGTCAAGAATTACTTCCAGAGTGTAAAGCGCTACTTTCGAACGTAGGCCGTTTACCAGGCTTTGATGGCAAAGCCAAAATGTCTAAATCGTTGGGTAATACGATTGTGCTTGATGCATCAGATAAAGACATCAAAAAAGCAGTTAATGCAATGTACACTGATCCGAACCACTTACGTATTGAAGATCCAGGTCAAGTCGAAGGCAATATTGTATTTACTTATTTAGATGCTTTTGATCCAAACAAAGAAGAAGTTGAAGAACTCAAAGCACATTATCGTCGGGGTGGCTTAGGTGATGGTACTGTGAAAAAACGCCTTGAAGGCGTGTTGAAGGAACTGATTACCCCAATTCGTGAACGTCGTATGGAACTTGCAAAAGATCCTGATTACATCATGGATATTTTGAAAACAGGCACAGACAAATGTCGCGACATTACGCAACAAACTTTAGATGAAGTGAAATCTGGTTTAGGCGTATTTCACTTCTAAAGTGATTCGCAATTAAAATACGTTTCAATGAGCGACTAAATGCCTTTCTCTTTGAGAAAGGCTTTTTTGAATATAAAATAAGCTATTTTCAACTTAAAAGTGACATTTTACGTCGCTTGTTAACCTAAATTTACAGTACTTAACGTGAATACTCATGAAATAACCGTCCTCAGCGATTATTATAACTTCATAGCTTAGATTAACCTCTGAGATATAACATTTCTCCTTTTTACCGAAACTGTGTAACAACAGATTCGTAGTTCTACGCAATGAAAACCCCAATCATTGCGTATTTTTTTGTCTGAATTTTATAAAACCACATGCAAACTCTTGCCAATTTATGCTGTAACTCGCTTAGACATTCATTAATTTGGGTGCTATGCTAAAGTTCAGTTTTAATACAATTCTGTTTAAAAATTTATACTTAACAGACAACAGCATAAAAATAGAGAATCTTTCAAATGTGGGAATTATTTACTCACCCTTCTAATTTAATTTTTAGCATTTGTTTATGCCTCATGTTTCTATTGGGGCTTCTGGAACTGATTTTATTGGTTTTTGGTGGAGGTTCACAAGGTTTACTCGACCAATTCTTACCCGATGATCTCAGTACGTCTAAAGATGTTGATATTGCTTTAGATGCTGATCAGGGTTGGCTGAATGCTTTATTAGACTGGCTCTTTATCGGCCGTGTTCCTTTATTGGTCTGGCTGATTATCTTTCTGACTTTATATAGTTTATCTGGCTTTATTCTGCAATCCATAATTCAGAGCTTCACTGCCACATATTTCAGTGCATGGATTATCGCACCACTTTGTCTTGTCGTCTCGATGCCTTTCATTCGCTATAGTGCAATGCTGATTGCCAAGATTTTACCTCAAGATGAAACCACAGCCATTTATAGTGAAGAGCTGATTGGTCGCACAGCTTTGATTGTTTTGGGAGAAGCGAAAGTCAACTCGCCTGCGCAGGCACGCGTAAAAGACCAATTTGGACAAACCCACTATATTATGGTTGAACCCGAAGCTGATATTCATTTTTCACAAGGTCAAGAAGTCATTTTGACCCAAAAAACCCATATTGGCTTTAAGGCCATTTCCGTTTAGTCACTTTTTAATTCTTCATTTATAACTCTTAGATTAGCATTTGAAGTGCAACACCATGTTGTTGCCATAATACCTGACTCGGACTTTTAAAGCTGAGTCTTTTTCTTGGGCGATGATTCAAACGTTGAGTGATTTCTGAGATATATTCATC
>NZ_BKFU01000071.1:0-16765 GCF_008980265.1 Acinetobacter sp. TUM15064
ACCTAGTTCTCTCTTTTTCCTTCTTTAATATTAATGATTAATGAGTTTTTTTTATTACACATTAGAAAGATTCAATTTCTAAAAAAAGCAGTGCAATGCTAAAAAAATAACAAGCAAGGAAGATCAGGAAATAAAGGATGAATAAAGTTGTCGCAAATGCAGCTGAAGCATTGGCTGATGTGGTTGCCAATAATCAAACTATCGCTGTTGGTGGTTTTGGCCTCTGTGGTATTCCAGAAGCATTAATTGATGCCTTAAAAGAAACAGGTGTCACAGGTTTAACCTGTATTTCAAATAATGCAGGTGTAGATGGCTTTGGTTTAGGTAAATTATTAGAAACTAAACAAATTAAAAAAATGATTGCGTCTTATGTCGGTGAAAACAAAGAGTTTGAGCGCCAATATCTGAATGGTGAACTTGAAGTCGAGCTCACACCACAAGGCACACTCGCAGAAAAACTACGTTCAGGCGGTGCAGGTATTCCTGCATTTTTCACCCAGACAGGTGTAGGTACTCTCATTGCCGAAGGCAAAGAAGTTCGTGACTTTGATGGTCGTCCACATATTTTAGAAATGTCTCTCACTGCGGACATTGCTTTAGTCAAAGCCTACAAAGCCGATAAAGCCGGTAACTTAGTGTTCCGTAAAACCGCGCGTAACTTTAACCCTGACTGTGCTATGGCAGGCAAATTCACCATTGCTGAAGTCGAACAAGTGGTTGAAATTGGTGAAATTGATCCAGATGACATCCATTTGCCGGGGATCTACATCAACCGTGTGGTGCTCAATGCCACCCCCAAAAAGCAGATCGAACAACTGACCATTAAAGCAGAGGAAGCTTAATCATGGCTTGGACACGTAATGAAATGGCGCAGCGTGCTGCCCTTGAACTCGAAGATGGTTTTTATGTCAACTTAGGTATTGGCTTACCGACTTTAGTGGCCAATTATCTACCCGAAGGGATCAATGTTTGGTTGCAGTCAGAAAATGGCTTGCTCGGTATTGATGAATTTCCAACCCGTGATGCAGTCGATGCAGACTTGATTAATGCAGGAAAACAAACTGTCACCGCACGCAAAGGGGCTGCATTTTTCTCAAGCTCAGAATCCTTTGCCATGATTCGTGGTGGTCATGTCAATATTGCTATTTTAGGTGCAATGGAAGTCTCTGAAACGGGCGACTTGGCAAACTGGATGATTCCGGGTAAAAAAGTCAAAGGCATGGGCGGTGCAATGGACTTGGTCTCTGGTGTACAAAAAGTTGTGGTGCTCATGGAACACTGCGCCAAAGATGGCACGCCAAAAATTGTGCCTCAATGTACCCTACCACTCACGGGTAAAGCTGTCGTTAGCCGTATCATTACTGACTTAGGTGTGATGGATATCACTGCTGAAGGGGTGAAACTGGTTGAACTGGCACGCGATGTGAGCCTAGAACAAATCCAGAAAGCGACTGGCTTAGCACTGATCATTAATGACTTTAAAGCTGCTTAAGTACAAAAACGACATCATTCAAAGCAGCTTCGGCTGCTTTGTTATTGGGATCAATCAAAAAAAGATTTTCAGTTAAAAAGAAGCTTCTTTATAGCCTTTAAATCCAACATAAAACCAGCATCACCGTGACCAAGTCTATCTCCCGATATTCTCGAATTTACCGAATGATGACTCCTGCGCACATTTTTTAACTCAAATACCTGATGAAAAATTAATCCGCTCGGCTACTATATTTGCATTCCACATCCAGAGGTTCCCATGTCACAACAAGATTATGAAGATGGTTTAAAAGTTCGCACAGAAGTCATGGGCGAATCTTTTGTTAAACGTGCTCAAGACAATACTGTACCTTTCACCCAACCTTTGCAGGACTGGATTAATGAACATGCTTGGGGCTCAACATGGCAACGTGAAGGTGTTTTACCACGTAAATATCGCTCGTTAATTACCATTGCATTTTTGACGGCACAAAAGAGTCCAACAGAACTCAAAGGCCATGTTCGTGGTGCGCTAAATAACGGTGCAACGGTTGAAGAAATTCAAGAAGTCCTTCTGCACAGTTTGCCTTATTGCGGCGCACCTGCAACTCAAGAGGCGTTCCGCGCTGCACTGGAAGTGATTCAGGAATATCAAAGCAATTCATAAATAGACTAAGTGCCCATACAAAAGCGTTATATTGCAGTCGTATGGCGCAATTCATCTGGTTTGGCTATGCCGTATTTTTTGCCTAGCCAAACCATTTTCATTAAAAGGCTTTAGTCACACTCATGCCAACGCTAAAGTTTCGACCATCGGCCGGTTCAAAGAAACGACTATTGCTGTCATTCACAATCACTGAACCAACATAGTTACGGTCAAACAGGTTATCGACTCGAGCATAGCTGTTTACTTTCCAGTCACGGTTTACCCATAAGTAGCCGACATTTGCAGCCACAACGGTATAACTTGGTGCCGTATCTGAGTTGATATCATCGACATAAATTTTATCCATATAACGTGCTTCTAAGCCTGCTTGAAAGCCTTGCTCAGGTTGCCATGCAATACGGGTAAACACTTGGTTTTTGGCAATTCCGGGAATATATGTCCCTTTTTCAATCAAAGGTTTGGTGCTAGTTGCTGCAATATCGGCATCAAAAGTGGCATCTAAATAACTATAGCTTGCACTAAGTTTTAAATCCTGCCAAAGCTGATGTTGCCAAGCCAGCTCAGCGCCTTGTCGTAAGGTTTGTTCTGCATTACGAAATGTATTGCGTCCCGCATTGGCATCATCAGGCACAATGTCATTTTTAGTGACAGTATTGAAAACAGCCAATGTAAACAGACCAAATGCATTTTGAGACTTTAACCCAAGCTCATAGGTATCACTACTTGCAGGTTTTAAATCGAAATTAATTCCCGATGTGGCCAATGTAGGATAAGCCATTTCGGTAAAGGTTGGGGTTTCAAAGCCTTTGCCATAACTGGCATAAGCATAGAGTTCAGGTAAAATTTCCCAGCCTAAAGCCACAGACGGCAATAATTTTTGATAATCCGTTGAACCACTGTCATCACCATTCCCTGCTACAATATAATGGTCTTCCGACTCATAATGCACATTGCTATAGCGTAAGCCTGTATCAAGATGCCACGTGGGTAAGAACTGCCATGAGGCCTGCACATACGGATCTAAATTCCATAAGGTATTATTTTCATTACGACGTAAATCACCTTTCACGCCAAATTTCCCTTGATTATTATAATTGTTATAGCCTTTACGATCTTCGACCATTCGGTCTAAAGCCACACCAGCAACCAAAGTTGTATTCGGTAAAAGTGCTTTCCCAGTCCAACGGAAATCTGCGCCATAATAATCTCGGTCAAAATCAATCACACCACCTGCATGGCGAGCATTGGCTTGTGGTCCCTTTGGAATCGACTGATATTGTACGACCTGTCGGTTACCCAAATAGAACATGCTATATAGCTCTTGTTGATCATTCAGCGGCTTCGTCCACGTCAGCCCAGTTTGGGTTTGCTCGATTTCTTTGCGCACATTATAGATATTGTTGCTGTCATTCACTTGCTTCGGGTTGGCTTTCCACTGCTCACGACTGAGACCTTGTGGATCATCGGCATCAATATCAACACGGTTCATCACCCAGTTGATTTTACTGCCATCTTCTAAGTTCCACGTCAGTTTGGCATTATTCAATACTTTTTGTGCTGCACTATGGTCTCGAAAACCATCAGTATCAAAATAAGAAGAACTAATCACATAAGCGGGTTGATTGGCCTGTTCGGAACCCCCTTGTAATTGGATATTGGCTTGTTGCTTATGGTGGCTGCCTGCATTGAGTCCTACTTGGATTGAGTCTTTCCCTTGTCCTTCTTTGCTCTCAGCTAAGATGGTTCCCCCTGATGAGTTGCCATATAAAGATGAAAATGGCCCTGTCAGTACTTCGATGTGATCTAAACTATTGAGGTCAATATTAGAACTTTGCCCTTGGCCATCAGGCATGGTCGCAGGAATACCATCGACATACATTCGAATGCCACGCACGCCAAAAGTCGAACGAGCGCCAAAGCCACGCATCGAAATCTGTAAGTCTTGCGCATAGTTTTCACGGTTATTGATTTGTAAGCCTGCAACCCCTTGTAAAACTTCGGATAAGTTTACATTGGTATTGTTTTGTACTGCAGCCGCTTGGACTTTTTGAATAGATGCAGAAGTCGATAACAACTCGCTATCGGTATGTACCGCTTGGACAGTGATAACAGGAAGTTGATATTCTGTCGTTTCTGCATAAGCATGCATCGTTTGTAAAATAACTGCAGTCAATAAGGCTTGTTTAAAAGGCGCAGGCATCAAATAAGTTAATCGCACAATATTTCCTTGCTTGTTATTACCATAAAAACGGGAAGCCTATCATCTCGACAGGCTTCCCATACAATAAAACGTTTTAATCGGCTAAGCTATACGCAACCACATAATCGCCATGATCAGGCGACTGACGTGCTCCACCTGCGGAAATGACCACATATTGCTTGCCTGTTTTTGGAGAAATGTAGCTCATCGGTGTACCTTGGCTACCCACGGGTAAACGCGCTTTCCATACTTCTTCACCATTCGATGAATTGAAAGCACGTAAGTAGAAGTCTTGCGTTGCAGCAAAGAACACTAAACCACCTTGCGTCGCCATTGGGCCACCAATGGTTGGCATACCAATCGGCGCTTTTAAGCCCATTTTAATGCCCATTGGGCCAGTATCTTCAACCGTACCTAAAGGCACCTGCCAAGCCACTTGACGGGTTTTCATATCAATCGCCGTCATGGTTCCGAAAGGTGGTTTTTGGCATGGAATACCCAGTACTGACATAAAGCGGTTTTTATTCACTTTATACGGTGTGCCTTTCATTGGCACTGCGCCCATACCTGTGTTGACCTTCTCTCCGCCACTGGCTTCAAGTTTTAAATCTTCAGGTGTTTGTTTAATCAGCTGAATCCACAGACCTAGGCGCATGTCGTTGACAAACATATAACGGTGCGTCGGGTCAAATGCAATACTGCCCCAGTTCATCCCACCCAGCGAACCTGGAAAACTTAAAGATACATCAGAACCCGGTGCCGTAAAGAGACCGTCATAGCGCATTGATTTAAAGTTAATCCGACACATCAACTGGTCAAATGGCGTTGCGCCCCACATGTCCGATTCAGTCAAAGTTTGATTGCCAATCTGTGGCATTTCAACTGAACGCGGCTGAGTTGCACTGTATTGCTCATCAGGGATATCTGCAGCTTTTACAGGTTGCTCAACCACTTTGGTTAAAGGCTTGCCTGTCACACGGTCAAGTACAAAGAACTGACCTGACTTGGTGCCAATGACGACAGCAGGTTTGGTTTGCCCATTTTGCATTGGAAAGTCGACCAAGCTTGGCTGCATGGGTAAATCGAAGTCCCAAAGGTCATTGTGAACAGTTTGATAAACCCACTTCTCTTGACCTGTGGTTGCATCTAAAGCCAAAACGGAAGAATTGTACTTATGATCTACAGGTTGACGGTTTCCGCCCCAAACATCGACCGATGAACTCCCCATCGGTAAGAACACCGTGTTCATTTGCGGGTCGTAGGACATTGCCGCCCAAGAGTTAGCCGAACTACGTTTATAGATTTCACCCGGTTTGAGAACATAGTTTGGATTTGGGTTACGTGGATCAAAAGCCCAACGCAATTGCCCAGTAATCACATCATAAGCACGAATCACACCACCCGGCATATCCGCTGCAAAGTTATCAGCAATACGACTCCCGACAATGATGCTGGTGCCTGCAATAGTTGGCGCCGAGGTCACTTCAAAACGAGGCGCTTGCGTGCCCGCACCTAAACCTTCCAGTAAGTTCACCGTTCCATCGACACCAAAGTCTTTACAGCGCTCGCCTGTATCGGCATTGACTGCAATTAAACGACCATCAGGTGTATTGGTATAAACACGACGCGGACATGCAGTATTATTTGCCACCGCAGTCACCGCACTTGCACCTGCTAAAGTCGGTTGTACCAAGGCTTGAGTCGAGTCAAAGTAACCTACACCACGGCAACGCTCCCAAGCATCCGCTTTAGAGTTCACTTCAGCCTTCCAGATTTGTTTACCTGTGTCTGCATCTAAAGCAATAATGTTGTTATGCGGTGTACATAAAAAGACTTTATCACCGACCTGCAAAGGCGTGAGCTGGTCTTCTGCGCCATTACCCGTACCTGTGGTCATATCGCCTGTTTGAAAGCGCCATGCTTCTTTTAACTTAGACACATTATTTCGATTGATCTGATCCAGTGCGGCAAAACGACTTCCACCAGCATCATTACCATAGTGCGACCAATTCACTTGTTGAGTTTGAGCCGTTACAGGCACTAGAGGTAGCTCTTCACCACTGGCTTTTACCGTTGGATGTGGAATAAACATGCCATATAAACCACCCAGCATACCTAACACCGTCAAACCACCTAAGGCATAAGCAGGTGCTGAAGGTGCAATTTGAAATTGGTACTTACGAATAGCAGGTAAAGTAAAACACAGTGCGGCAAATAAACCCGCAGGAAACATTAACCGTGAATGGAGTGCCCAAAAATCCCAACCTGCATCAAACAGTGCCCAGACCACGGTTCCAAGAAAAACCAAGGTAAAGATCCAAACACCCAAAGCTTTTTTTCTAAAAATAAAGATTGCGGAAATGGTGGTTAATACGCCTGCAATCAGGAAGTACCATGAACCTCCTAAACTAATCAGTTTTCCACCACCGATTAAATAAAATAAGCCAGTCAGCAATAAAGCCAAGCCTAATATAAAGCACCATATTTTAAATATGGGTTGAGATTGCGCTTCGGACATACGTTTTACTCCAAATGCTGTGTTTTAAATGACCACTCCTACTTTGTTCTGAGCATCATTCACACCACATCCAAACTTTTGAGCATCCACAATTGGTTTGCTTCAGCAACGAAAAAAAGAGCATTTAAATTCAGCAATCACATCGCTGATATTTTAAACACTCTCCCACTTCAAATACGATTAAAAATTCACCTTAACGCTAAGGCCCGCCACCCATGCATCATCTACTTCTTTCACCCCAGAAGGTTGATAGATATATTGCAAGTTGGGTCTGAGCATCACCGCAGGAGACCATTGGTAGGTATAGTTCAACTCAACATTGAGTTCGTCATGTTGAATTGGGACATAATCGCTGGCGAGCGCGTCATAACTGTAATAACCACGGCCTTCGTTGGTGGCGATTTGTTTATCCGTCACACGGCTATTCACCACATAGTTAGCTAAACCAAAGCCAATCGAGTCATTAGGGCGGCTGTCAAAAGGACCTTTATACCAAAGTGCCAACTGCTGCGTACTTTCTACGGCAGTAGTATCTCGGTCATTGATGACCCCATTGAAACTGATATATAAACCACGTTTAGGATCAGCCCCATGTTGGGTCAGTTGTTGTTGAGCATTCAACCAAAAACTATATTTGCCATCGTGGATTTCTCCTGATGTCCCCACATCTTTAGCTTCTGCTGTGGAATACAGTGCGCCGAGTTTATATTCGCCCGGTAAACCATTAAATGTGGCAAGTTTTGGTTTCCATGCCAGTTCAACTGGAATGGTGGCCCCTTCGACATTGTCCATATCGAGGTTAAAACCATCACTGTCCGAATCTGTTTTGACATTGTCAGGATTAACTTCATAGACCCCAACACCAAGTGACCAGTCTGGTGCAAATTGGTATTTAACATTGGTGCCCCATAAGCTGACAGGCCAGTTATACCAAATCGAACCGATAGATTTGCCCAACTGTCCACCACACAAAAGTAAGTTCTGAAACTCACATTGCGAGCTGTTAAAATCATCGGACATGCCCATACGACCAATCTTAAATTGGACACGGTTATCATCAAATCCTGTTTTAATCCATGCTTGGGTTAAGCGCCAGATCTTGCCACGTCCATAAATTTCTTGAGTATTCCCCAAGGTGCTGGCACGTGGATCTTTAATTCGCGCTAAAGTTAATGAATTACCATCACGTTTGGTAATCATTAAGCCTGCTGTGGTATTTTCCCAACCTGCAATTTTGTTTAAATCAAAATTGGCACCTAAGGTCAACTGTGCAGCATTGTCAAAACTTCGGTCATCGTTATAACCACCAGCCAAATTGGTCGCTGCTTGGCTCATAATCGAAGCTGTAAATTTATAACCTTGATCTTCCAGTTGCTTCCGTTCACCGTTCCAATCGCCGAATAACCATTGACGGTCTGCCGAGTAAAATTCATTGGCTGACGCCAATTGGCAAGTTAAAAGCGCCAAAGATAATGTGCCTAGTTTTAAGAGTTGTTGCATAACCAAACATCCTTTTTTGTGAGGAAAGCTCAACCGAACTTTCCATGCGGTTTTTATTATTTAATGCGAACAGCTGGACTCAATTCAGAGGTCGCCCCTAAGTGATCTGTGACATTGGCGGTGACATTCGCCACACCACTTGCCACTTTCCATGTTGCTTGACCCTGACCTTGTGCATCGGTTGTCACCACTTGAGTACCTAAATACTGCTCTGCTTCTTGACTCTTCGCTTGACGATTGGCAAAGAATTCAACCTGATAGCGTTGATTTGGTTGTGCTTGTACTTCAGCCGTGACTTGACCTTTGCTATAGCTTAAACGTGGCGCTTGGATATTTTGGTTGGGTATCGCATTACAACCCTGTTCATTTGGCTGGGTACAGGTTTTTTGCAGTTTCGCTGCTTCAATGACCACACCACCCCCACGAGAACCGACGAAGCCAGCATGTTCTAGCGCAGGCACAGCAAACACAATGGCACCTAAACGTTGATTGGGTACACACGAACCACCCGCTTCACAGCGCTTAATATCTTTGCCATTGTCCCAAATTAAGTTTTTGGTCAAGGTTGTGCGGGCATTGGCATCTTTTTCTGAACGAATGGCTATCCCTAAACGGTTAGCATGAACTTTATTGCTGTCAAAAATGTTGCCATCACCCGTGAGGTTAAAGCCAATTGAGTTGTTGGTCAGTTCGTTATAAGCGATGTAATTGCGCTTACCCCAGTTGATTTGCAAACCATCAGAGTAATTTTCAAATTTGTTACCGACCACCGCATTATCATTGCCCCACAGGATTTCAATTCCTTGTGACGGTTCTGGATTGGCTTTGGTTGAAGTAAATAGGTTATTAGCGACAAGGTTAAATGCCGCGCCACGAGTGAGTTCAAGACCATCGCCATTATCTACAAATAAGTTATTTAAAACTTTGTTGTTATTGGTGGTGGTCGAGGTTGGATTGCCCTTACCATCATCACCCGTCAACATCACGCCTGAACCACCGTAGTTATTACTGATACGGTTATGTTGAATCAAGTTATTGCTTGAACGGTTCACCAAAACGCCAATACAGAAACGGTGAATATCGAGACCTTTTAAGGTCACACCATTAACATCTTGCAGAACCAGACCCGGTAAAGTCATGGTACGGACATTGGTGCCATACTGTTCAGGGTTTGCCCCTGGGCAGGCTTTAGCGCCCTCACCTTTAATATAGTTTGAACCATCAATCACAATAAACTCGCCTGTTTTGTCCCATTGCATCCCGATGATCTTCACTGAAGACTTAATTGGCGGTAAAGGCTGATTTAGTTTAATGGTATAAGGTGCTTTGCCCACAGCTTGGATGTGAATTTCATTTTCTTGCGCCGTATTGGCATTCGATTGTTCAATTGCCCAACGCAGTGAACCTTTTGCACTATCATCCTGATAACGATCCACAATATAAGTTTCTGCACTGGCCAAACCTGATGCCGCTAAACTCAAAACCAATGTGGTCAAACGTAAAGTTGATGGTTTCATATTTTAAATCCTTTTCTATCCTTGAACATGAATAACGCAGTGCATTAAGGGGTTGGTTGTACAGTTTTCAGCAACTGTTTGAGTTGAGTCACATCAATTTGACCTGGTGCAGAAGCTTCACCAATCATGCCGAAACTTAGGCTGCCACCCATGTTGGCAGTCGCCACACGTGAAATGGTGCCCAACTGTCCCATCGACATGGTCAGTAGTGGTTTTTGAGTTTTTTGACTGACCGCCAAGGTGGCATTCATGAGGGTAAAGACATCTTGTTTTGACTTTGGCATTACCGCAATTTTCAAAATGTCGGCACCCATCTGATCTTGTTTTAGCAGACGGTTTTCAATGTCTTGTTGCTCAGGTGTTTTTGCAAAATCATGATTCGACATGATCACCAACACCTTCTTGTCATGCGCCAATTTGGTTAATTTCGCCACACTGCCTGCATCACGGAACATTTCAATATCCAGCAATTGCATAAATGGCTTTTTCAGGTATTCACGATAAATTTTTTCATAGTTTTGGTCAGACACCGTCATTTTTCCGCCTTCGTTATGGGTACGAATAGTGGCGATTAACGGTTTGTCTTTTAAAATTTGATTCAACTGCTGACCCAATGCCATCACTTTTTTAGTGTCGGCAGAAAATTCCAATAAGTCGATACGAAACTCAGCCACATCTGCGTTTGGATTACTGGCAATCACTTTTGCTTGGGCAATCGCTTGTTCAGCCGTTTTTGCGGTAATCGGCACAATGGTTTTGACAGGTAAGTCACCAATATTGAGGTTTTTCACCACATAGTGTTGTACGCTTGATTGAGCTACTTCCGCTGCAAATGCTGGCATTGCTGCTAAAACAGCACTGCTTAAGCAAAGTTGCATCGCAATTTTTTTGATTTTCATCATTACATTTCCTTGTATTTACAAACTATTGCCTGACTTCTGTCATCAATGGCAAATATACGTGGGATGAACGAAATGGGTTATGCCATCACCACGCATAAACTTTTATCTTTAGAATTAGTTCAAGATGTCTCGCACTAAATCTTGGAAAATTTAGATATCCAAAAAGACCGTTTCGTCTTCTCCTTGAATACGAATGTCAAAGCGATACACCACTTCACCATCACGCTGTTCACGTTTTGCAATGAGGGTTTGACGACGAGGTGCCCACTCAATGCCTTTCAGCACAGGATCTTGTGCATTGGCTTCCACTTCATCTTCAAAATAGACACGGGTGTTCAAACCGATGTTGATACCACGTGCAAAAATAATCAGTGCAATATGCGGGGCTTGAGTTGCGCCTTTACGTCCCGGAACAGCACCCGGTTTAATGGTATTGAAACTCCAAAAACCAGTTTCAAAGTCTGCCCCTGTACGTCCCCAGCCGAGGAAGTTCGGATCGACTGCTTTGCCTTGAATATCCGCTGCACTTGGATACACGCCGTTGGCATCTGCCTGCCAAATTTCAATCAATACATCGCGTAACGGCAAACCTAGACCGTCGAATACTTGACCCTCTAAGCGAATACGTTCGCCTAAGGTTTTTTCTTGAACCAACTGATTGTTAAAGTTGTTTTCAAAGACTTCAATGTTGGCTTGTTGGGGCAACAAACCAATGTGTACGTATGGCCCACCTGTTTGAGATGGCGTTTCATGCAATTCTTGAAAGTTCCAATGGTTCATGTTGCTCTCCCTGAATTAAGTCAAATCATTTTCGAAATATGTCGCACGACGACCACGTAAAGTGATGTCAAAGCGGTAACAACGGCTGTCTGCTTCAATGAAGTTGCTCTTATCCTCAAGAGCAATCAGCGCGCGACGTTGTTCTTCCGAAGGAATGGTTTTAATAATCGGACACGAATCAATCAGCGTATCGCCTTCAAAATAGAACTGAGAAATAAGACGCTGCGCCCAACCATCGGCAAGCAAAGAGAAATGGATATGAGCAGGACGCCATTCATTAATACGGTTACGCCAAGGATAAGGACCCGGTTTAATGGTACGGAACACAAAATAGCCATTGGCATCCGTCATCATGCGGCCACAGCCTCCAAAGTTCGGGTCCATTGCACCAATAAACTGATCATTTGGATGACGATAACGACCAGAAGCGTTGGCTTGCCACACTTCAAGCAAGGCATTTTTAACTGGACGCCCAAACTGATCACGGACATAACCATGCACAATAATGCGCTCACCAATCGGCAAACCTTCTTTGGCATAGTTCAAAATCAAATCGTTATCTTTAGGCCCAAACTGCTCCGCACTAAACTGTGGTGAAGTCACTTCAGTTAATGTTTCTGCAATCGAAATCAACGCATTTTTGGGCGAGCGTAATACACTGGTTTTATAGCCGGGTGCGTATGCTGGCGGGTGATCTTCGGTATTGCGTTGTGCATAAGCACCTAAAATAAGTTGCGACATGTGACGTCCCTCTTAATCTTGTTCCATTACTCTTGATTCGTTTGTTCTTGGCTAAGCTGCTGTTCGCTCAGCTTTTGCGGGGCAATGCCCAAATCTGCAAAAACTTCTTCTGCCATGTGCATGGCTGCATTGGCTGCGGGCAAACCGGCATACAGTGAACAGTGCAAAATCAACTCTTTTAAGTCGTCCTTGGTCACACCATTGTTAAAACAAGCACGTAAATGCATACGCAGTTCGTCTTCACGGCCCAGTGCCAATAACACCGCAATGGTGACTAAGCTACGGGTGTGGCGCGGCATGCCTGGTCTAGACCAGACTTCGCCCCACGCAAAACGACTGATAAAGTTTTGAAAGTCAGCATTGAAATCATTTAAGTTCTCAAGTGAACGACCGACATGCTTTTCACCCAGCACTTCAGTGCGTACAGTGATTCCTTGTTCATAACGTTGTTCATCATTCATGGGAGAAACCTCAATTAGGTCGCATCGGTATGTGCGACCAGTGATTTAACAAAAATAGCGACTGCTGCTGCTGTTGCTGGAATTAACAGCAGACTTAAAATGGCAGTAAACGACCAGTCATTGCCCAGTAGAACTGCGCCAATCCATGCACCAAATACCGCACCGAAGCGCCCAATCCCAGACATCCATGCCACACCTGTTGCACGGCATTGGGTTGGATAAAAACGAGCACTCAGCGCTGGCATTGCCGACTGTGCACCATTAATTGCAACACCTGCGCAAAGCACTAAAATGGCAAGTAGGGTTGGATTTGCTAAGCTCTGACCAACAGCAAAGGCAAAGATCCCCGCGACAAAGTAGAAGCCTGCAATAATGCGGTTCGGGTTGAAACGGTCCATTGCCCAGCCAATAAATAAAGCACTGAGGACACCGCCAAACTGGAATAAACCACCAATAAATGCAGCACGTTCCATGGTTGCGCCAGTTTCACGCATTAAGGTTGGTAACCAACTGGTGAGTAGATAAATCATCACCAAACCCATGAAATAGGTCAGCCACAATAAAACCGTGCCTTTGACATATTTCTGAGAGAACAGCATGCCAAACACACCTTTCTTCTCGGCACCTTCAGTTTTTTCTTCAGGTACATGAAACTCAGTGACACCCTGTACTTGCGTCGGTGCAATACGCGTCAAAATTTTACGAACTTTTTCGGGGTCACGACCTTTCACAATCAAGAAACGATAGGATTCTGGCAGGAAGAAAATCACCAAGATCATCAAGATCAGTGGCGACCAACCGCCCAGTAAAAATAAGCTGTGCCAACCAAAGGTTGGGATCAACCAACTGCTAATGAAGCCACCTGTCGCCATACCTAAGTTGTAACCACAGAACATACAGGTCACGAGTAACGAACGTGAACGCTGCGGGCAATATTCAGAAAATAGCGTGGTTGCATTCGGCATTGCAGCACCCAAACCAATACCCGTTAAAAAGCGCAAGACCACCAAGGTATTTAAGTCAGACGCATAGGCTGATGCCAAAGTAAAGCCACCAAAAATCAGCATCGAAACACTTAAAACAATCTTTCGCCCAAAGCGGTCAGCGGTTGGACCAGACACCAAAGCGCCAATAATCATGCCACCTAAAGCCGCACTCATGACTGGCCCTAATTGCGAGCGGTCTATTCCCCAGTCTTGTGCCAAGGCTGGAGCAATAAAACCCATTGCCGCAGTATCAATACCGTCAACAAAAACAATGAGAAAACATACAATTGCGATCAACCACTGATATTTGCTAATCGGTGCATCATTAATCAGTGCTTGTGCGTCTATACTCGTTTTTTGAGTAGCGTATTCCTGAGACGCCATACCTGCCTCCTTGGGCTGAAAGTCCTTTTAAAAATCCTTAAATTATTGAATCGATCCAATAAACTGAGTCAGGGTTTGGTTAAACAGCTCAGGTTGTTCAATATTGGAAAGATGCGATGCATCAATCACCGCTAATTCACTCTTTTGAATTTGTTGTTGCATAAAAACGCCATCTGCCACTGTCGTGACTGGGTCAAATGCACCCGCAATCACTAAAGTTGGAATCTGAATCTGCTGAATTTCTGTGCTCAAATCAGCCTTAGCCAATGCTCGGCAAGATTCTGCATAACCCAATGCTGGCGTAGTCGCTAAAGACTGAATGGTACGCTGAGCCAAAGCATCGTGTTGATAATCAAACTGCTCGCTGAACCAACGTGTATGCGTGGTCGCGACCAAATCTGCTAAGCCATTGGCTGTCACAGCATCTGCACGAGCATTCCAACCTTCTTCAGTCCAAATTTTGGCTGCTGAGTTCGCCACAGTGATACTATGAAAACGATCTGCATGGTGAATACCGAGCCACAAAGCCGTCATACCGCCCATTGAAATCCCGCAAAAATGCGCTTTTTCAATGTTTAAACCATCAAGAATATCAATCACATCTTCTGCAAGGTTTTGTACAGTGGTCTGTTCAATCACATCGCTTTGCCCATGACCACGCGTGTCATAAGTCACCACTTTGAACTGCTGTTCGAAGGCAGCAACTTGTGGCTGCCACATGCCTTTATCGGTACCCAATGAGTTTGAAAATACAATCACAGGTGCATGGTCTTGCCCACTAATTGCCACGGATAAAGTCTTGCCTTGACGATTGGTCATCGTGATATTCACTTTGCCTCTCCTTTTGCTTCTTGCAACACCGCATCAATCTGGTCTTGAATATTGCCGAGATATGATGCGGGTTTAAAAATTTCTGAAATCTGGGCTACGCTGAATAAGTTTTTAACTTGATCCAATTCAGCAATCACATCTCTTAAGTGCACACCTTTTGCAACAGCTGTTTTACATGCGTCCTCTACCAGATGATGAGCTTGTAAACGTCCGATGTGTGGTGCCAAAGCCATCATCACCGCTTCCGCCATAATTAAGCCTTGCGTACATTCCAAATTGCGTTGCATATTTTCAACATTGACTTGCATCCCCTGTAACACATCCAAAGTCCGCTCTAAAGCACCTGCACAGAGTTGGAAAATTTCAGGCAACGCCAACCATTCCGCATGCCATCCACCTAAACTACGCTCATGTTCCTGCACCATGCTTTGATACAAACTCGACATCAGCACAGGCACACGATTGGCTGCAGCCAATACAGATGCTGCCGCGACAGGATTACGCTTATGTGGCATGGTTGATGAGCCACCACGCCCTTTCGCTGCTGGCTCAAATACTTCTGCAATTTCAGTTTGCATCATCAAAGACCAGTCACGTGCCATTTTTCCCAGACTACCTGTCACTATTGCGAGAACACTCGCCACTTCGACAATACGGTCGCGCTCACCATGCCAAGTACAGCTTGGAACAGAAAGTTGTAACTGTGCTGCAAATGCTTGCACAACTGCTGTGCCTTGATTTTGCAAAGATGCCAATGAACCCACTGCACCGCCTAATTGCGCAGTAAACACGCGTGATTTCATGGCTTCAATACGCACTAAATCACGATGAAAAGCCGAAGCCCAACGTGCAAATTTATGTCCCAACGTAATCGGTAAACCTTGCTGTAACCATGTGCGTCCAATCATCACTTGTGAACGATATTGTTCAGCTTGGGTCAATGCAGTGCGGTAACATTGTTGAATTAAAGATTCCACCTGTTGTAGCGCAGCACGGCATTGCAAAAGACAAGCTGTATCTAAAATGTCTTGACTGGTTGCGCCCCAATGCACATAACGCGCAGCATCTTCATCACTTTTTTTCACAATTGCAGTCAATTGCTTCACAAAAGGAATCGCGATATTGCCCGCCAAGCCTGTAGCAAGAGCTAAAGCATCAAAATCAATCTGATCAATCGCAGTCTGGGCAACTTGGGAAATTGCTGTTGCTGCAGATTCTGGAATGACGCCGACCTGAGCCTGCGCTTGTGCCAAGGCAACTTCAGCCTCAATCATGTATGACACCAAGGCGCGATCACTGAAAATTTCAGTCACCTCGTTTTGGTAAAATAAGCTGGCATATAACTGGCTCATGATCGCTATCCTTAAATCTGCTTTAAACGCGCTGAATAATCAAAGCAATCCCTTGACCGACACCAATACACATCGAACACAAGGCATAGGTTCCACCCGTTTGTTCTAATTGGTTTAAAGCTGTGGTGACTAAACGTGCGCCCGATGCACCGAGTGGATGACCGATGGCAATTGCGCCACCGTTTGGATTCACTTGAGTGGTGTCGTCCGCTAAACTAAGATCACGCGTGACCGCCAGTGCTTGTGCTGCAAAGGCTTCATTTAGTTCAATCACATCCATCTGTTCTAATGTCAGATTGGCTTGTTTGAGGAGCTTCTTGATGGCAGGTGCAGGTGCAAAGCCCATGATGCGTGGTTCTACCCCCACAGCCGTAGATGCAATAATCTTGGCACGTGGTTTAAGTTGGTACTGCTCAACCGCTTGTTCCGAAGCAATCAGTACAGCAGCCGCACCGT
>NZ_BKFU01000072.1:0-16290 GCF_008980265.1 Acinetobacter sp. TUM15064
AAATAATCGAAAAATCACTTTTTAAGAATATCTAAATAATAGTTATTATTTTTTATAAGTATATGTTTTATTTTAAAAAAATATAATTTTCTTGATGGAAAACTGGATTGATTTTTATATCAAAAAGGTCCGTTTGGAGAGTGTTTGAAAAACATTCAGCCAAAGTCCGCCGATAAAAATGAAAAAGCATAAAAAAACCCGCGATGCTTGTGCATCACGGGCAGTGGTAGCTGTGTTAGATAGAATGTTTTAGTCTTCGAATGAACTTTCGAGCTCTTCAAGTTCCATCATCAGCTCTAGCATTTGTTCTTCAGCTTCACTGACTTGGTTTTTCAGTTCGGTTTGCTCATTCATCAATTTCATGAGTTCATCTTTGCGTGCAGCGTCATATAGGCCAGCATCACCAAGTAAACTTTCGATTTCGACTAAACGTGGCTGGTGCTTTGCTAGCAGGCTTTCACATTTTTCGATATTTTTACGAATCGGGCGCGTTTGTTCACGGCGCTGTGCAGCCAATTTACGCTGCGCTTCTTTATCCACTTTGGAAATGAGCGTTTTTTGCTCACTGACTTTAGACACCACAGGTGCTATTTGTCCACCTTGTTTAATCATCTCTAGACGCGCTTGGCGTAACCAGTTGGCATAATCGTGTAGATCGCCTTCAAATTCGGTGGATTTTCCAGCGTGGACTAAAATGAGGTCATCGCACACACTGGCAATCAGTTGGCGTTCGTGTGAAACCAAGACCACTGCACCTTCATAGTCTTGTAAAGCCATGGTCAGGGCATGGCGCATATCTAAGTCTAAATGGTTGGTCGGTTCGTCTAGAATCAAGACATTGGGACGTAACCACACGATTAAAGCCAATGCCAAACGCGCACGTTCACCGCCTGAGAAGCTCTCGCAAGGGGTATCCATGCGTTCGCCACTAAAGCCGAAACTGCCTAAAAAGGCACGTAAGGTCGCTTCACTGATTTTTTTATCCGCAATTCGTGCCAATTGCAGCATTGGGCTGGCCGATTCATCCAGTGAATCCATTTGATGCTGTGCAAAATAGCCAATATTCAGCAGTTCGGAAGCTTTGCGTTGTCCTGCGAGTAAAGGTAAATCACCAACCAAGGATTTGATTAAGGTTGATTTACCTGCACCATTCATCCCCAATAAGCCAATCCGGCTCGTCGGGGTGATTTGTAGGTTGATATTGGTGGCAATCAGTTTGTCGCCATAACCAATATCAACCTGCTCTAAAGTCAGCAGTGGTGAACTCATTTTGGTGGGTTCACGGAAGCTAAAGGTAAACGGGGTATCGACATGCGCAGGGGCAAGTAACTGCATCCGTTCCAGTTGTTTAATTCGGCTTTGTGCCTGACGCGCTTTAGTGGCTTGGGCTTTAAAACGATCAATATATTTTTGAATATGTGCCCGTGTTTCGAGCTGCTTTTCATAGGCTTGTTGTTGTTGTGCCAAACGTTCTGCACGAGTGGTTTCAAAGGTAGAATAGTTACCGCTATAGAGGGTGAGTTCTTGATTTTCGATATGCAAAATACGGTTAGTAATGGCATCTAAGAAATCGCGGTCATGTGAAATTAAAATCAAGGTACCTGTATAGGCATTTAACCAATCTTCTAACCATAAAATAGCATCGAGATCTAAGTGGTTGGTCGGTTCATCCAGTAATAATAAATCCGAACGGCTCATCAGAGTACGTGCTAAGTTTAAACGCATCCGCCATCCACCAGAGAAACTCGAAACCAAAAGTTGGTTTTGATGTTCCATAAAACCCAGACCCGCCATAAGCTGAGCGGCTTTAGCGGGTGCAGAATAACCGTTAATTTCGTCGAATCGGCCATGTAAATCAGCCAGTTCAGTGTCAGTTAACTGTTCAGGATGGTTGAGCTGTTGTTGAATGTTCCAATATTCTTCATCACCAGTCAGGACGAAATCAATCGCAGCCATATCTAAGGCTTTTACTTCCTGCGCCATGTGCGCCACTGTCCATACAGCAGGACGGCTCAGGGTACCATCATCAGGACCGATCGAGCCTAAGAGTGCAGCAAACAGGGTTGATTTTCCAGCACCATTGACACCGGTGAGACCAACTTTCCAACCCGGATGGATTTGCATGGAGGCTTTTTGAAATAACACTCGTCCACCACGGCGCAATGAAACTTGATCAAGCTGAATCATGGAACTATCAAATATCAGAAAAAGGTGCGCCTATTCTAATGGATGCGTCAGCAAAAGACTAAACATTCAAAATTTATCTGAACTGAAATCTTGAATAGTTACTTTTAAGGGGAGGATGAAACCCTTTGACCTTTGGTCGGAAAGCTAAAAGTTGACCTTTTTTGACCTATATTGAGAAATAGCACACAGATATATTTCCCCAGTAAAACAAAAAACATGAAGGGATAATAATGAAAAGAAAAGGAATTTTTATTTTATCGACACTCGCACTGTGCGCTTTCTCCAGTATGGTGCAGGCGAAGCAACAAGTCTGTGTCTTTGACTTACTGGGTAAAGCAGGTGAATCTTATAAATTCTTAGAAGAATGGGCTTTGGTCAGTAAAAAATGGGGCGCACAGGTACAGTTGATTTCGTTTCAGGACGAAGACTTGGCCGATAAGGCCTTTCAAAATGATAAATGCGATGCGGTGTATATGACCTCGATGCGCGCGCGCACCTATAACAAGTTCGCCGGTTCGATTGATGCCTTAGGCGGAGTGCCGAGCAATAAAATTGCACAAAAGGCCGTGGAATATGTACTCGATCCTAGAAATACCAAACGCATGACCACCACATTACAAGGGGAAAACTATGAAGTGGCAGGCATTGGCTTAATTGGTTCAGCTTATATTTTTGTCAAAGACCGAAGTTTGAACACTATTGAGAAAGCGCAAGGTAAAAAATTTGCCATCCTGCATTATGACCGTGCACAACGGGTGATGGTAGAGCGGGTAGGCGCTGTTCCTGTGATGTCGGATATCTCCAACTTTATAAAAAAGTTTAATACAGGTGAAGTGGATGTGGTTGCTGCACCTGCTTATGCGTATAAACCCTTAGAAATTGAAAAAGGTCTAGGCTCTAAAGGGGCTATGCTTAACTTTCCCGTGGTCAATGTCACTGCAGATTTAATTGTCAGACCCGAGCGTTTTCCTGCCCAATTTGGCGCGCAATCGCGACAATGGTTTTTACAAAAAATCCCGCAATCCTTTGCCATGGTGCAGCGACTAGAAGCGGCCATTCCAAGCAAAATCAAAATGCAACTGAGTAAAGAAGATAAAGAAAAATATCAGCGTATGCTACGCGAAGGGCGCATTGATTTAACCAAACAAGGAGTCTATGACCCAGGCATGATGCGCGTGCTGAAAAAAGCCCGTTGTACGGTTGAACGCACGAACTTTGAATGTTCATTGGGTGGTGAATAAGGCGAAAAGCTGTATTTCTTTGTAATATTAAGCATTATTCATGTAAAGCGGATGATACAGGTTTTTTATTTTAAAATTATGAATTTAAAGTAGTTTATAAATCATCCGAAAATAAGAGATTGAGAAAAGCAAAAAAATTTGCCCAATTGACAGTGATTTTTGAGTAAATGCTCTATTTTTTTAATTTTAACTTGCTTAATATTTTGCATGTGTATGGACACCTGTCAAACAACAAAATGAACAAGGACATAAGAATGAAAAAACTAACCCTCGCACTCGCTGCTTTTTCTGCTTTGGGTGTGGCGTCGACGGCACAAGCGGCTAAAGTGGACATCTGTGTATTTGACTTGCTTGGCAAATCAGGTGAGTCCTATCAAATGGCGCAAGAATGGGCTTTGGCGGCAAAAGGCTGGGGAGCTGAAATTAATTTAATCCCTCGCCAAGATGAAGCCGTTGCCGATAACGACTTTAAAGCAGGCAAGTGTGATGGCGTGTTTATGACCGCTATGCGTGCGCGCCAGTACAATAAATTTGTCGGTTCTATTGATGCATTGGGCGGAGCGCCAAGCAATGCCATTGCACAACGCGCGATTACTTTTGCATTGGATCAACGTAATGCGGCAAAAATGGTGACCAATCTTGGAGGTAAAAAATACGAAGTGGCTGGGATTGCACCTTTAGGTTCGGCTTTTATTTTTGTACGCGATAAAAGCATTAATTCCATTGAAAAAGCGGCGGGCAAAAAGTTTGCGGTTTTGGGCTATGACGATGCGCAAAAAATCATGGTACAACGCGTCGGTGCGCAAGCGGTGATTTCTGATGTGTCTAACTTTGTGGCGAAGTTTAATAATGGTCAAGTCGATATGGTCGGCGCACCTGCTTATGCTTATAAACCCCTAGAAATTTATAAAGGTTTAGGCACAAATGGCGCCATGTTTAACTTCCCTGTACTACAAGTGACCGCTGATTTTGTGATTCGCCCAGATCAATTTCCTGCAGGCTTTGGACAAAAATCGCGAGATTGGTTTGTGAAAAACCTACCGAAAAGCATCGCGATGATAGGCCGTTTAGAAGCAGGCATTCCTGCAAAATACAAAATGAATCTCAGCGCAGAAGACAAAACCAAATATCAAAAAATGTTGCGTGATGGCCGGATGGATATGACCAAACGAGGCATTTATGACCCAGCGATGATGTCGGTGTTGAAAAAAGCTCGTTGCTCGGTGGATAAAGCCAACTTTGAATGCTCACTGGGCGGTGAATAATTTTCTGAATGTATTCCAAGAAAGCTCAGTTTAAATTGAGCTTTCTTTTTTGTTTTTAATCGACTGATTTAAATGGTTTTGATGCCGCTAATTTGTATAGCGCGTAGGAAATGAGTAGTTATGAACCGAGTGAAGTTTCATTCGGGGCATCAAAAAATAACAAAGAGCACAAGTGAGTGACTCATCACAATAAACAACAATAAGTCTAAAGGAAGATGTATGAAACAGTGGATGAAAAGCCTCAGTGTTGGGACATTAGTCGTTTCTGCAACAGCGATGGCACAGGCCAAACAAGTGGTTTGTGTCTTCGATTTGGTTGGCAAAAATGGTGATGTCTATAGCTTGATGAAAGATTATCAGTTGGCGGCTAAAAACTGGGGGGCGGATATTGAACTGCGTGTAGGCCAAAACGAAGCTGTGATTGCTGAGGATTTCAAAGCAGGAAAATGTGATGCGATTAGTGTCACAGGTATGCGTGGGCGTCAATTTAATGCGTTTACAGGTTCACTCGACGCGATTGGCGCGATTCCCGATCTCAATTTAGCAGTAAAAGTCATGCAAGGCTTAGCCAGCCCAGCTTTTGCTAAATATATGGTGAATGGTAAGTACGAGGTCGCAGGTGTGATCCCCGTTGGAGACGCTTTTTTATTGGTGAATGACCGTAGCATCAATACCGTAGCGAAAGCCGCAGGCAAGAAAATTGCCGTTTTAGACTATGATCAAGCACAAAAAGTCATGGTTCAACAAATTGGTGCACAAGCTGTCAGTGCTGATGTCACTAACTTTGGCGCAAAGTTTAATAATGGTCAGGTTGATATTATTGGTGCACCCGCTGCCGTTTTTAAGCCCTTAGAGTTACATAAAGGTTTAGGAACGAAAGGCGCCATTGTGAATTATCCGATTTTACAGGTCACTGGGAATATCATTATTCGCCCGGATAAATTCCCTGCAGGTTATGGACAAAAATCACGGGAATGGGTCAAAGGACAGTTACCGCGTGCATTTGGTATTTTGGGTAAAATGAAAGCCGAAATCCCACAAAAATATTGGATGCAGGTGCCTGCAGCCGATCAACCTGGCTATCAAAAGATGATGCGTGAAGCACGGATTGATCTCACCAACCGCGGTATTTACGATAAGCGAATGATGAAACTGTTATGGCAATTCCGTTGTAAGCAAGCAGCGAAAAACTTTGAATGTGGCTTACAAGATGAGAATTACAAACAATCTTGATAAAATTAGTCTGATTTGACTTTAAATATTCAAATAGGGACCATATATTGAGTATGCTATACTCGAAATATGGTCTTTTTGATTTGAAAGACAGCTGAACCGAACTGAGGAATTTAAGATGAATGCCCAAGCACTTGAACTAAGCGACAATGCCGCAAATAAAGTACGTCAATTACGTGACAGTGAAGGGAATCAAGATTTAATGCTCCGTGTATATGTTACGGGCGGTGGTTGTTCAGGTTTTTCTTATGGTTTTAACTTTGCTGAAAACCAAAATGAAGACGACGCAGAATTTATCAATGGTGATGTGAAAATGTTGGTTGACTCATTGAGTTATCAATATTTGGTCGGTTCAGTGGTGGATTATATTGAAGGTTTGGAAGGTTCACGTTTCGTCGTGCAAAACCCAAATGCAACAACGACCTGTGGTTGTGGTTCATCGTTCTCGATCTAAACCTGACCGGATTAAAAAAGCCCTCATCATGATGAGGGCTTTTTTATGTGCAATCATTCGCTTTCAATCGAGTTTAATTGCATCGAGTAAGTCAAAAATAATCGTGGTGACATCTTGGCTTAAGTCTCGGTTATTAAAAACTTCATAGGCAGTAATCGTGACATCGGTGTCACTCGGTAACAGTTTCTGTTCTTCTTCAATCAAATCATTGATCGGCAAAAGCGTCTGTTTCACTTCCAGATGTAAAATATCCTTAAACTCTAAATTCTCATCTTCAAGTTCTAACAGTTGCTCGTTGAAATAGGGCAATAGAATAGAATGGAGATAAGGTTGAATCTCAACAATATCAAAGATTTCGATATCACGAGTTTCTTCAATCGTACTGATGTGGTCATTTACTTCGATTAAGATATGGTAGTAACTCACATTCGTCTCCAAAGCTTCTAGTGGATATTCAATTATTTACAATAACACGAACCCGAGTCAAGATGTGCTGTGATTGTATTTCATACTCCCATTAAAACTAGGGATTTTTAGTAAACCACCGCTTCAACGGGCATTAAACAACGCAATATCGGCACTTTGTAAACGAAAATGCTGCATATCTTGTTCTTCTAACATGGGATACATCAGTGCCTTGGGGGCATTATGATGTTTCATGCCTAAGGCGTGACCAAATTCATGTGCCAAGGTCATGCGTAGGTCATCATCTGACTCGAACTCATAAATGTGAATTTCTCGCCCATTAAACAGACCTTTATCAAATGGCCGGGGTTGAAAACGCTGATTAAACTGATCAATCGCAAGATTAAGGCCTTGATCTAAGTGATTGAGTTCATTCACTCTTTGATTATATTCGTTAACACGCGTGTTAAAGCTTGCAATTTGTTGTTCTAAAAAGTTTTGCTGTTCACGAAGTCGCGCTAAACTTTGTTGTACCGCAGGCTGTTGTGCGACAGGCACGCCACCATATTGATTGTACTGGCGGATCATGGCGTTATAGTTTTGGTTGAGTTCTTGTAGACTGCGTTGTTGCATATTTAAAGCGATTTCGTGACGTGCGAGATTTTCTTGCATCGCTTTGAGTTCACTATTCTTTTGGCTGATACTGGCTTCATTTTGTGTGAGTTTAGACAGTTGATCGCGGCGTTGTAGTGATTCATCTTGTCTTTGATCATAAATGAGATGAATACTGAGTCGAGCATTAGGGTCATAAACAAAATAATCTTTTCCGAGACCTTGTTTCCAAATATCAGTGGCTTGTTGGCTGATCTGTTTCAGTTCTACTTCACTTAGGTTAAAACGAGGGTCAACTTCTGCAATCCGATAGCGAATACGTTGATCGAAAGGGTGGGTGATGCGATCTAACAATGGATTGAGCCGAAGTTGAGGATGTTGCAGATTTTGATAAAAAATCATCCCTAAAAAGCCAAGTAGAGCAAACAATACAATGAGACGCATATTTTATTCATAGATCGTTGTTTTTAACTACTTTAGCTTAAAAAGGATGATTGCTAAATAAAAATGCGTCAGATTAAGGGCTTTAAATTAGACCCAATGTAGTCAAGCTTTGTTTAACCAGTTGCTCACGTACGCTGGCTGGAATTCCCGTTTTCATGTGCATATTTAAAGAGAAATAGACCTTTTCACAATCGGGATATTCTACCCAGCCTGTCCACCAACCAACTTGCGGTTCTATGTCCATGCCCCAACCTGATTTTGCATAGAGTTTATAATTCGGTTTCTGTTCAATCAGTAGCATGTCTTGTACCGCTTGTTGCACTTCTGGTTTAAATGCAAGCTTTTTATTTGCCAGCTTTTCGACAAAAAGGACTTCTTGGACAGGCGTAATTTGCAGTGGGCCGACTAACCAAAAATTATCGACAACGGTGCCAATCTGTTGATTGCCATATTCAATGCGTTGCACTTCTTTTTGCATCAGGTCTAGACCAATGCGCCGTGCTAGCTCCTGATAAACGGGAACGGCAGATGCCTGCATGGCTTGCCCTAAAGTCATGTCTTTTTCCCATGCAGGAAAGCTACGCTTTTGACCATCCCATTTAAATACTTCGTTAATGGTTGCCTTGTCATGCTCTAGTCCGATTAAGGCATTCAGCATTTTAAAGGTAGAAGCGGGCACATACGGTGTCTGAGCGCGGCTTAGGTCATTGCCGTAGCTGTGTAAGCCATGCTGATCCTTAATGACAATCACTCCCGTGGTTTGGAGTTGATCGAAGGCTTGTTGGATCTGCCGTTGCGCATCTTGCTGCTGCTGGTTTTTAGCTGTTTCTACGGAGGGGTTTATTGTGGTACAAGCAGAACCGAAGGTTGTAATGAGGACGATGAGTCCCAACTGTAAAGTTTTCATTGGTGGTTAAGTTCTAAATTTTTTATCAGGCTAATGTAAAAGTGGAATACGACACAACGTGATTTAGGTAATAAAAAACCGCGCTTTCGCGCGGTTTTTTATTAAAGAGACAAATTATTTTTTGTCATCTTTCACTTCAGTGAACTCAGCATCTACAACGCCATCGTCCGCTTTTTGTTGTTGACCAGCGTCACCGCCGAATGCATTTGGGTCGAAACCTTCAGCACCGCCTTGACCTTGCGCCGCTTCATAAGCACGTTGTGTGATCGGCATAATGATGTTTTGTAAAGCTTCAGTTTTCGCTTTAATGTCTTCTACATCATTTTCTTTCGTCGAAGTTTCAAGCTCAGCGACTGCAGTTTCAACAGCAGTTTTTTCATCGCTTGTTACTTGCTCGCCTAGGTCTTTCACTGCTTTTTGAGCAGAAGATACCAATGCATCCGCTTCGTTACGTGCTTTCGCAAGTTCTTCGAACTTACGATCTTCTTCAGCATTTGCTTCAGCGTCTTTGATCATTGCTTCGATTTCAGCATCAGACAAACCTGAGTTTGCTTTAATCTGGATAGATTGCTCTTTACCAGTGCTCTTATCTTTAGCCGATACTTTTAAGATACCGTCAGCATTGATGTCGAACGATACTTCAATTTGTGGCACACCACGTGGAGCAGGTGGAATGTCGCCCAATTGGAAGTTACCCAACAATTTGTTTTGCTGTGCCATTTTACGTTCACCTTGGAACACAGAAATGTCTACAGCAGGTTGGTTGTCCGCAGCAGTTGAGAACACTTGAGATTTCTTCGCAGGAATCGTGGTGTTTTTCTCAATAATTGCTGTTAACACGCCACCCATGGTTTCGATACCAAGGGTCAACGGCGTCACGTCAAGAAGAAGTACGTCAGTTTTGTCACCAGACAATACCGCACCTTGAATCGCAGCACCCATTGCTACCGCTTCGTCAGGGTTTACGTCTTTACGTGGCTCACGACCGAAGAACTCTTGTACTTTTTGTTGTACAAGTGGCATACGAGACTGACCACCCACCAAGATCACATCAGAAATCTCAGAAGTTGAAAGACCTGCATCTTTAAGTGCAATACGGCAAGGTTCGATGGTACGTTCAACCAAATCAGCCACTAAACCTTCAAGTTTTGCACGCGTTACATTGATCACTAAGTGTTTAGGACCAGTTGCGTCCGCCGTGATGTACGGCAAGTTAATTTCAGTTGCATTTGATGAAGAAAGCTCGATTTTTGCTTTCTCAGCAGCTTCTTTCAAACGTTGTAACGCAAGTGGATCATTTTTCAAGTTCACACTTTGTTCTTTCTTGAATTCTTCAACCAAGAATTCAATTAACGCGTTATCAAAGTCTTCACCACCAAGGAAAGTATCACCATTGGTTGATAACACTTCGATTTGTTGGTCGCCATCAAGGTCTGCAATTTCAATGATTGATACGTCAAAAGTACCACCACCTAAGTCGTAAACTGCAATTTTACGGTCGCCTTCTTTTTTGTCCATACCGAACGCAAGTGCAGCAGCCGTTGGTTCGTTAATGATACGTTTAACATCAAGACCTGCAATTTTACCTGCATCTTTGGTTGCTTGACGCTGTGCATCGTTAAAGTAAGCAGGAACGGTAATTACCGCTTCAGTCACTGTTTCACCTAAGTAGTCTTCGGCTGTTTTCTTCATCTTTTTCAAGATTTCAGCAGAGATTTGTTGAGGTGCTAGTTTCTTATCGTTTACATCAACCCAAGCATCGCCATTGTCTGCTTTGATGATTTTGTAAGGCACAAGACCGATGTCCTTTTGAACCGCTTGGTCTTGGTACTTACGACCGATCAAACGTTTGATCGCGAATAATGTGTTTTTCGGATTAGTCACTGCCTGACGTTTTGCAGACTGACCCACCAAGATTTCGCCATCTTTATACGCAATAATAGATGGTGTTGTACGTGCGCCTTCAGCGTTGTCGATAACTTTAACTTTGTCACCTTCAAGTACAGCGACGCAAGAGTTTGTTGTACCTAAGTCAATACCAATGATTTTAGCCATTTGGATGATTCCTCAAAAATTTTTGCAATGTTTTTGCTTGTTATTCGATATGAGAGCCGTTCAATTTTTTTCAAGTGATAATGACGAAAAAATTTCACAAACTCTCGAATTTATAAGGCTTATGCGCCAACCATGACCATTGCTGGACGGAGCAAACGACCATTTAAGGTATAACCTTTTTGCAATACCGTTCCGATCTCGTTGGCTTTCGCATTTGGATCAATCCCGACTGCTTGATGCAAATCCGCATTGAAACCATTTGCTGTATCAACTGCGACCACACCAAATTTTTCCAGTGCAGTGAGTAACGATTTCAACGTCAGTTCCACACCTTCAAACATTGGTGTTTTCTCTTCACCCGATGCGCTAATGGCACGTTCTAAATTATCCACTGAGTCAAGTAACTCTTTTGCGAATTTTTCTAGCACGGTGTCTTTATGCTTATCAGATTCACGTTGAATACGCTCTACACTTTTTTGTGCTTCGTATACAGCGTTTGCAGTACGTGCTTTTTCAAGCTTTAAGCTTTCTTCAAGATTGGTAATTTGAGCTTGTAAATCCTCAACTGAAACTTCAGCTTGCTCCGTTTCAGCTTGAGTTTGCGCTGTTTGTGAATCCGCTTGCTCTTGCCCTAGATCTTGAGCGTCTTGATTGTGCTCAGTTGCCATTGATTTACTCCGTTTAAATGGGTTCTTAAACATGTACAGTCCTTCAGGCATCAGTGTTAACTGGGTTAATCTGAACTGCCATGCGTTATTGAATTCAGGATTACTACAAAAGGTCGGGGCAACAGCCAAAAATTCAAGCGGATTGAGCGATTAATTCATTCATTTTGGGCAAAAATTGATTTAATGTTGTGCTGTAGTTCTCAGTTTTAAATAAATGATGCATTAAACGCGATATTGAGAGGGGGGGGGCTAGCTCTTTTGATCGTTAAATTAAATAATTTTTATAAAATTTATCTGTTTTACTTGCTTTTAGTGTAGCCGCATGATGTCTTAGTTCGCAGTGATCATGTTCTGTGGAGAGAGTAGAGCATGGTGGCTGCATCTAAATTTGTAACACTTTTGCCAAGTGCCACAAGCCTTGGCTTTTTTATATTGAACATTTCAAATCCGCTTTTTTCACACTCAAAACGCTGAATCTGTATATGTAAATCCTTGCTTGATTTTAGTCCTGAAGATTACTTCGATTAAACTTTTGGGTTTGAAATGGGCTAAATACATTATTTAATCGTGTATCAACATAAGATAGTTCTGCAATTAAGGGGAATACTTGCAGTGATGTCTTGCTGCTCCGAAATATGAAATACAAGCGATATAATGAATGCAGAATCAGAAAGTTAAACGAATCTTTTTGATCTAGACTTGAGTTGTTTTCAATTTTTATAGGTTAATAAAAAATTGCACAAGTTGTACTGGGAGTTGTAGAAACTACAACTCAAGATGTGTGTAAAAGTTTTTGGATTTAACAAAGATAGGCAGGGCAAAGTTTGGCTTTGCTATTTTGTATGACGTAAAAGGAAATCAAAAAATGTTAAAGAAGAAAACTGCATTATTGTCTCTAGCGCTTTTAGGTTCAGCATTTGCAATAGCTGGTTGTAGCTCAAATGAAACTACTACAGCGCCTGAGTCTGCTCAAGTGACCACTGCACCAGATGCAACAGCAACCGTTGAGGGAAGTACTGGAGTAGAGGTTCAAGCGGATCCTGCTGCTCAGGTTGAACCGATCCAATCTACACCTGCGATAACACAACAATAAAGCTTAAAAGAGAGCGTTCTCTTACATTCGCTTTGTTAAAGACCTTCACTGGATGCCGTGAAGGTCTTTTTTAGAGGGTAAATCACTCAAGCTGCTCCGCCGTGTTATTCATCAGTCTGAAGTGCGATGACGATTTTCTCGTTCTTGACGTGCGTTATCCCAACTTTTGTTTTGATCGCGGCGTTGATCATCGGTACGTTGCTTACGATCATTGTTGGATTGTTTACGTCGATCTTCAGTCCGTTGACGCTCTTGCTCACGACGTTGGCGTTCGGCATTTTGTCGTTGTTGACGTTCAACATCATAACGCTTACGTTCTTGATTTAATCGCTCTTGCTCACGCTTTTTCTGTTGCCAGTCTTGATGACGTTGATTGGCGATCTGTTTGCGCTCAGCTTCAATGCGTTGTCGTTCTTGTTCGCGGTTCTGGCGTTCCCATTCAGTATGTCTCTGGCGATTTCGATCTACCTCGCGACGTTCGCGTTCAATACGGTTTTGTCGTTGTTGATATTCCCAGCGTTGGTGATCACGTTCGTATCGGTCATCATGGCGATCATATCCTCGATCATCATAGTCATAGCGGTGACCGTAGCGTCCGTCATAATAGCCATCATCAGGAAACGCCACACAACCAACAAATAGGCTGCTGACGAGTGAGAGCAATATTATTTTTTTAGTCATGGTGAGTCTCCTTACAAAAGCGGAATAGCAAAACACTCCTAAATCGGCATAAAAATTGTCAATGACAAGCTCTTAAAAGAAGATTAGCGTATAGGGCATATTGCTATGTATCTTGATGTGAAGACTTATATAAGAGAATGGTCACATAATTACTGATCATGTAGAGAATATGAAGAACGAAAAAAAAGGATATGATTGACATGGTTGGATTGAATAAAACTTTACAAAAGTGGATGGAAAAAGGACAAGGTCATGTTGCGCGAGCAATTGATCATTTACCAAGTACGGCCCAAGAAGGACTAGTGAAAGCGCTAGGTTATCCTTATCCTTTTGAACAACTGGATCCATTCATAAAATGCCTGATGGCTGCACAATATAAACAAGGTAAATCAGGTTTTATTTTTGAGGACTTTCACCGTTCTCGTAAGCTCTTCGACCATCAAATTCAAATGTTGACCAGTAAGCCGACCACTGTCAAATTGGTAGAGGATTTACGCCTACCCCTGCAAAGTGGGACGGTTTTTGCTAGACACTACCATCCTGCACCCAATAAAAAGCTTCCCATGTTGGTATTTTATCATGGTGGTGGTTTTGTGGTGGGTAGCTTAGATACTCATGACGAGGTGTGCCGACTTTTGGCTGTCCATGGCAAAGTGCAAGTGTTAAGCATAGATTATCCTTTAGCTCCTGAAGCTAGTCCGCAGTTATTAATTCAATCTTGTGAAGACGCTTTAGCTTGGGTGTATCAAAACCGTCGTCAGTTCAAAATTTTGAAAAATCGAATTGCGGTGGCTGGCGATAGTGCTGGTGGCAATATCAGTACAGTGGTGGCACAGCGAAGCGCGGCAAAAGCTTATGCACCAAGTGCGCAACTGTTAATTTACCCTGTGGTTGATTTCAAAAGTCGCCATCCTTCATTCTTTGCATATAAAGACGGACTCACCTTAACTGGGCAAGATGTCGATATGGTTACCGCTTTTTATGCTGACCAGCATCAAGTGGCTTTAGATGATCCTATTGTTTCGCCGACTTATGGCATATTAAAAAATGTCGCACCCGCTTTTGTCATCACCGCAGGTCATGATTTATTACATGATGAAGGTGAGATTTATGCCATCAAACTAAAACAGCAGGGCAATAAGGTGCATTATCAAAATTATCTCGATCAACCCCATGGGTTTGTGAACTTCACCATCATTTCTCGTCGGGCAAAAAAAATCACTATAGAAATGGCAAAGAACTTTAGAAAATTCTGGGATAAGAATGCTAAATAAAAAAGCATGAATGTTAAAAAAATAATGTTTCACGTGGAACAAATTTTTTTATTTAACGCGGACTTTGGCTTCTGGAAAAACAAGTTGAAAGCTCGGGACATAAAAACTTTGTAGTGCCTTGGCTTGACCAAAGTCTGGAAAGAGGGTGGTATGGTTTTCCCACTCAAATTTTTTCAGTTTCATTAGCTTTGCGCGAAACTGTGGAGAAAACTCATAACGTTGACCTTGCCATGCTTGCTGTATTTTGAGCATGGAACGTGGAATGTGATGACTATTGATATAAAACGGACGTGCCTTTTTACATTGAGTTAAGGTTAAACGTAGCGTTTGGTTTTGAGTGCTGAGTTGGCATTGTGTTGTTTCATGTTGCGTATGCCAATCAAACTGAGCGAACTCTTTCGGAATTCCCCAAAGGTGTTGACCATGTTCAACCGAAATCTGTGTCGATACATAAATTTTAGGAATTGAACTTAAACGTCGTTTACTCAGTAAGGGATGATCAAGTAAAAGCAGTTCATCATAAGGACCAACAGGGGATTGATGATAACGAACCAGCATGACTTGAACCACACGGCCAATAGGTGAAGGGGCGATACGAAACGCTTTATATTGTCGAATAAATTGCGGACTGATCCAATAATTCAAAATAAAAGCTTCACCTTGTAAATGCCAAGGTGGAAATTGACTCAATTGAGAAAGGATTAGAGCTTCATTCATCGTTATTCTCGTTTTCTTAGAAGAAGTAGTGTTTTATTTATACTGAACGATTAATATACCGAAATCTAATAACATCTGAATGCTGTGAGTAACGAAATGTTAAAGAAGAGTTTAGTTGCAGTGGCAGCTATCTGTATGAGTATGGTGGTCATGGCAAATAACACGATTGTTGAAATGAAAACATCAATGGGCAACATCGAGATTGAACTGTTTAACGATAAAGCGCCAATCTCAGCAAAAAACTTTGAAGACTATACGAAAGCTAAGTTTTATAACGGCACGATTTTTCATCGCGTCATTCCGGGGTTCATGGTGCAAGGTGGCGGCATGACTGCTGACCTTGTAGAAAAATCAACACGACCAGCCATTCAAAATGAATCAAGTAATGGTCTATCTAATAAACGTGGCACTTTGGCGATGGCACGAACCAACCTACCGCATTCTGCAACCAGTCAGTTCTTTATTAATGTAGTGGATAATAACTTTTTAGATAAAAGTACCAATAACGCAGGTTATGCGGTATTTGGTCAGGTCACTAAAGGTATGGATGTGGTGGATAAGATCACTAAAGTACCGACAGGACGTACAGGACCGTACCAAGATGTACCGAAACAACCTGTTCAAATTCTCAGTGTGAATATTAAAGCAGCAACAGTGCAAAAGTAATGAAAAAAGAACGTAGAAATATTAAATCTATATTTCTACTTTAAAATTATTAAGTTAGGTTGGTTGTTGTATATTTTTGAATCTTTTTAGTGCATAAAAATACAACACCCGATAAAACAACCAGTTAAAAGCACTTGCAAAGCTTTAGAAATCCTCTAGAATGCACCCCATACCGACGAGATAGACGGAAACGAATGAAGCACGAAGTGCTGAGTTGTTAAGTATATTGAGTCCAGCTTCTATCACTGACGAGGTGATAGAAAGATCATTAAGAGATTATGAAGAACAACTTGTGTGGATTTTTACTGATTGATCGATCGAAAATATTTCATTGATTGATGGTAGAAATTACTCGAAGTTTATTTGAGCGAATTTTTAGTCAGAAAAT
>NZ_BKFU01000073.1:0-16053 GCF_008980265.1 Acinetobacter sp. TUM15064
CTTGGGTAAGATGAGTATAGTTCATGATGCAACTTTGACTTTGGTCGGTCGGAAGCAAAATGCTAGCTCATCTTGCTTCTTTCCAATAATTTAATCTCTGTTGCACTTCATTTGAGAATCTAAGTTTTTTAAATTTAGAAATTATTCGAGCCACGAAACCTCATCAGCAACCTGCGTGATATTTGAAATAGGCTATTTTTGCAATCGTAGTATTTAAGTGCACCCAGTGAACAGGTTTTGCGGATGATCAATCTTGAATACACATGCATAAAATTTTAACGTTATTCAACTTCATCATGCACATATAGAAAATTTCTGTGATATGAGCGCTTTTTCTTATAACGTTACGCTGAAATAAAAAAACTGACTCGAAAAACTTAAACAAAAAAACACTTAAATTATTCAAACTATTTAGAAAAGAAAGTGGTTTAAAACGAGAAAGGTTGGAAAGGCTCCATCTTTCATCATAAATTGCGAAATTAGGTTAAAAGTGAGTTATTGTAATTTTATCTAAATGAAAAAAGAGCGGTGTCCAGCTTGGTATTTATAGTCGGTGATGTGGCATTTTCTTAAGACTGTGGTCGGATTTTTTCTGTTCAATGAGTTCCGCATGATGACGTTATAGCTTAATGTGATTATTGGAATATATCTCATGCGTCGTCAAACTTTATGGACAGCCATCTGTGTCGCAGCTGCGGCATTAGGTACAACTGCAACGAATGCAGACTTTATCGACGATAGTCAAGTCCAGTTAAAATTCAGAAATTTTTATTTAGACCGCCAGTATGAAACCCTGCCACAAAATAATTGGGGCAGTTGGTCGCAGGCCATCAGCTTAGATGCCAAATCTGGTTATGCTCAAATTGGTGCATTGCAAGTCGGTGCGGATGTTTTGGTACAACATGCTTTTCGTTTAAATGGGCGTGATAAAAATGCCGATTGGGTACTTCCACATAATGGACAGGAACAAGCCCGTGATTTTGGCAAAGTCGGTGCCACTTTAAAAGCCAAAGTATCGCAAACGGAACTAAAAGTCGGTGAGCTGCTACCTGTTTCCCCAGTTTTAGTATTTGATCCATCACGTCAGCTGCTGACCACCTATCGCGGGGCATGGTTGGAGTCTAAAGAGCTGAAAGATACCAAACTGAGTTTGGCGTATATTGATGGGATTAATGCACGTTATGACAATCAGTTTCAGGACTTAAGTTTATTTCCAAACAATAATCCAAATACCGCCAAAACAGCGGATGGCATGTACATCGCGGGGATTGATCATCAGTTTAATCCAGAGTTTGGAGCAAGCTATTGGTATGCCGATGTCAAAGACATTTATCAACAGCATTATGCAGGAATCAATTATAACACCACGCTGGGGACGAATACGAAGCTGACCAGCCATGTTCGTTATTTTGATAACTCTGAGTCAGGCGATAAGTTGTATGGCGAAATTGACAACCAAGCCTTGTCGATGGGCGCTAAATTCAGTCATGGGTCACACAGTGTAGGTTTGGGCTATCAACAAATGTTTAGCGATAACAGCTTCCCAACCTTGGCAGGATGGGTACCACAGCCATATCTGGTGAATTGGTCCGTGGCAACCTTTACCAATGCCAAAGAGAAATCATGGAATATCTCTTATGGCTATGACTTTGCTGAATTGGGGTTAAAAGGTTTGAATGCCAATGCAATTTATTTTGCTGGTTTTGATGCGACAGCAGGCGGTAAAACCGATCAGGACGAACAAGAATTGAATCTGATTGTGAATTACACCGTACCTGAAGGCAAATTCAAAGGTCTAGGGATTCAAGCCATGTATATTGACACAGACTATGATTGGAAAAGCGATTTAAAAGAATATCGTGTTGCTACGACCTATAGCTATAAATTTTAAGTATTGAACTGAAAGCGGGCGATTTGGGCACAAGTCGCTCTTTGTTGAATCACCTTCAAATAATAAACAGATTTTCTGATTTTAATAAAAATATTGTTGTAAAACATTTATTTAAATAATCGTTTTTTTGTAGTGTCTGATCGAAAACAAGTATCAGTGGAGTCGTTTTGAACAGGTAAGATGGAACAGTAAAACTGTCGAAATGAATGAATTGACCTGTCCTGAACACAGAACATCAGACGGGTCTTAGGCTGTACGAGGAGTAAGTATGAGCACGGTCCAAATCCCCAATTACACCACCGACCCATTCTTTGGCTTGGAAGATAAATGGATTGAAACAGCGGAAGGTGAGTTAACCCATTATCATGAAGTGGGTGAGGGTACACCAATTTTATTTTTACACGGCTCTGGAACAGGTGTTTCGGCAGCAGCGAACTGGTGGTTAAATTTACCACAGATTGCGGAGCAAGCCCGTTGTATTGCTATTGACTCAATTGGCTATGGTCAAACAGTGGTGGCTGATGGTACGGCTTATGGCATTCGTGCATGGGTCGATCATGCGGTGCGTACACTGGATGCTTTAGGCATTGAAAAAACTTGGTTGGTGGGCAATTCACTGGGTGGGTGGTTAGCTTTTCAAATGGTGCTCGATTATCCAGAACGTGTCTTGGGTATTGTGTCGATGGGGACAGGCGGAGCCAAACAAACTGCTGCACTGAAAGCCCATGCTAATCCTGTTTTGACCGAAGAAGGCATCAAAAATACTTTGTCGATGTTTGTGGTGGATAAGCGCTTAATTACCGATGAGTTGGTCAAAGTTCGTTATGAAGCAGCCAAGAATGACTATGCCTCAGACCGTTTAATGGATGTGGTAGGCGCACGTGACCGTGATCGTTTTGAGTTCCCACTCGATTTTGAAAAAATGAAGGACATCCAAGTGCCTGTATTGCTGATTCATGGTGTCCAGGATGTGGTGATTCCTGTATCTCGTACATGGGATATTTTAAATACGGTTCCATTTGCGGATGCCCACATTTTCAGTCAGTGTGGACATTGGTCACAGGTGGAAAAAGCTGAAGAATTTAATACGGTGATTAAAGATTATTTAAGTGCACGTGGTGTGAAATAAGCGATTGAATTGAAAAAGGATGGTTGAACCATCCTTTTTTTATGTCCGAAATTTCAAAGAAGAAGCATTAAACTTAGAGTGTAATAAAGCCTGCCGCTACATTGATGCTAATGGCCAAAATCGAGGTGTTAAAACCATAGGCCAAAATAATGTGCAGAATATTGAGAATACGCATGGAGCGGGAAGTAATCGAAACGTCCGCAGTTTGCGCTGAAGTGCCAATCACATAACTAAAGTATAAGAAGTCAGGATAAGTCGGCTGTGCCGTTTTTGGAAAGTCCAAGCCAGCATCTTGTTGATCCGCAAGAGCGAGATAATAGTCATGTGCATAATGAATGGCAAACACAGTATGTATAAAGAGCCATGCACTTATAATGGTCAGTAAGGACAGAGCTAAGTGACCATATTTGATAGCTGGGTCATTGGGAAGATGAGTTAACTCCAACACAATTGCAATCAAACACATAACTAATGTCATGATCACCAACAGTAGAATAATCCATTTACTGGCATCTTGTTGCTGTGCATGTTGAAGAATGTGTCGATGGTCAACAGACCAAAGCGTTGTCATGGTTTTGAGCAAATAACTTGAGACGGCAATGTTCCAACTGATCAATAAATTGGTAGACCAAGACCAGTCAGTCAGGGTATTGAGCAGAGCATAAAAAATAGCCGTAACCAAAAAACTAATGAAAAAGAAGGGGCGAAATTGCATGGCCGTTTTTAAACGCTGTAAAGTGGGCATCGGCATGATTTTCTCCTTTTCTATTTTATTTTTTAGTGCAGCAAAAATCGCAATAGCTAGCTCAGTATATGCTTATGTTTAGACTTAAGTTGTAGGTAAAACCTTACAAAAATTCTGATTTTTATTCGTTAATCTTCCTTTAAAAAGTAGAGACAACAAAAGTCGAGAGCTGATAAGTCTGGTTTAAAACTGAAATACTCTAGATACGCTTGTAGTTCAGGGTACTTTTTCATGAAAAAGGTACACCGCCATTTATTCAGAAAATAGTGGTGTCTCGTATTTGAGGATTAATTTGAACTCATTGGGGATTTATTCACGGTTAATGTTCAAATAAAACACCCGAGTCAGTAATTCTAGAAATTTATTTACAGCCAGTGATGTGGTGTTTTTACGATAGCTTACATATAAATCTAAGTAAGGGAGTTCAACCTCAAGCGGACGAATCACGGTATTGCTCATGGTTAAGGGTGCAACATAGCCAGGTAAAATAGTGCAACCGAGACCCATCCCAATTGAGTTGATATTAAATAGAATATTATCGGCCTTTTGAACAATATTGAATTCAATACTATTATTTTTGGCAAATTCTAAAATAGTCTGGTGCAGGGTTTGTGACTGTTCGGCTGCGGGAATGATAAAATCAATACCATTTAAAGCCTTAACAGGAATGCGTTCATATTTTGCTAAAGGGTGATCTTTGGGAAGCAGGAAGATGAGTGGCTCACGTAGAACAAATTGGCTCTCAAGTTCATCATTATGAAAGTTATGTCGGGTAAAGGTAATGTCCAGCTCACCTTTTTTCAACAAACGCATCTGCTCAGTATTGTTCATACTGAGTAACTCAATTTTTAAGTCGGGGTTTTGTACACGCAGATTTGGCAACACATAAGGGAATATTTTCATTTCCGCAACTGGCACGAAACCTATGCGCAGCATTTGCTGTTTGGCTTGTGACACTTGACGTGCCATAGCGACCGCTTTGTCCGCTTGAGCTAGAGTCAGGCGTGCCTGTTCTAGAAAAACAGCACCTTCTTCCGTGAGTTCAACTTTTCGCTTGGTTCGATACAGCAACTGTACGCCGACATCTTCTTCGAGGTCTTTGATTTGCTGACTGAGTGAAGGTTGAGCGGTATAAAGTTTCAATGCCGCCTTACTGAAGTTCAGTTCTTCAGCAACGGTGATGAAATAGCGAAGGTGTCTAAGTTCCATATAAATAACCCACTGAGTAATCCAAAAAATGTCTTACCACGACTACAACAAAGTATAATCTATAAACAACTATGCCGTGAAGATGATTCAAGTATTTATAAAATAAATGGTCTTGAGATGAATGCGGAGATTTTAATATAAGAAATAACTTTTCTAATAATTGCTAAAACGTATTAATTAAAACAAAAAAAATATTTCACTAAAGCTGTCTAAAAAATCATGATGCCTCAAAAGTTGAGTCTATTTACGTTGTGCCGTGTATTGGTCGCAGGAGAGCTTTTCATGAGTGGAAAAATTGATGTGCGTGAAATCGACGCTTTGGTCGATGCACAAAATGGACGTATCTCGCCATCCATCTATACAGACCCAGATTTATACGAATTAGAACTGGAACGCGTGTTTGGGCGTACATGGCTATTTCTCTGTCATGAAAGCCAAATTCCAAAATCAGGTGATTTTTTCAATACTTACATGGGTGAAGACCCAATTATTGTGGCACGTCAAAAAGATGGCTCAATTAAAGCATTTCTAAACCAGTGTCGACATCGTTCTATGCGGGTCAGCTTTGCAGACTGTGGTAATACTCGCGCCTTTACCTGTCCATATCATGGCTGGTCTTATGGGGTAGATGGTTCACTGAAAGATATTCCACTTGAAGATCGTGCTTTCCCACAAGGTGCCTGCAAAGAACAGTGGGGCTTGGTTCAAGTCAACCGCGTAGAGTCTTATAAGGGGCTGATTTTTGGCTGCTGGGATGAATCGACTCCAGACCTGATTGAATATATGGGGGATATCGCTTGGTATTTAGATGGTGTAGTCGATCGTCGTTCAGGTGGGACTGAAATTATTGGTGGGGTACACAAGTGGGAAATCGAGTGTAACTGGAAATTTGCGGCAGAACAGTTTGCCTCAGATCAGTACCATGCCTTGTTCTCCCATGCCTCTGCGATTCAAGTTTTGGGCGCTAAACCCGATGACGACTCATCTAAAAAACTCGGTGCAGCACAAACCGCGCGTCCAGTTTGGGAAACTGCCAAAGATGCCATTCAGTATGGTTCACGTGGTCATGGCTCAGGCTTCTTCTTTACCGAAAAGCCCGATGCCAACGTCTGGGTGGATGGTGAAGTAGCCAACTACTTCCGTGAAACCTTTGAGGAAGTTAAAGAGCGTTTGGGTGAAGTACGTGCATTACGTCTTGCGGGGCATAACACCATGTTCCCGACCATGTCGTGGTTAAATGGAACGGCAACACTTCGAGTCTGGCATCCGCGCGGTCCAAACAAAACTGAAGTCTGGGCATTCTGCATTGCCGATGCTGAAGCATCGCAAGAAGTGAAAGAAGCTTTTGAGCGTTCTGCAACGCGTGCCTTTGGCCCTGCGGGTTTCCTTGAGCAAGATGACTCGGAAAACTGGATTGAAATCCAAAAAGTACTTCGTGGTTATAAAGCACGTAACAACCTGTTGATTATGGAAATGGGCTTGGGCAATGAGAAAGTTCGTGAAGATGGCATTCCAGGCATTACCAACTATATTTTCTCCGAAACCGCAGCACGTGGCTTATACCGCCGTTGGGCAGATTTACTGATTCATGAAACATGGGAAGAAGTCGAAAAAGCCGCGGAAGACTATGAGAAGGAGTTGATGAAATGAGTCAGATCAATTTAGAACTTCAACATCAGATCAGTCAGTTCCTTTACCGTGAAGCAAAATTGCTCGACGACTGGAAATTCCGTGAGTGGTTGGATGTCTTGGCAGATGATATTGCCTATACCTTACGCACGACACCGAATGCGCAAACCCGTGACCGTCGTCGTTCGGTTGAGCCGCCAACCACGTGGGTGTTTAATGACTCTAAAGATTTGTTAGAACGTCGTGTCGCGCGTTTGGAAACTGGGATGGCATGGGCTGAAGAGCCACCGTCTCGTACCACACATATGGTGTCTAACGTCATGGTTGAAGCAACTGAAGTCGAAGGTGAGTATGACGTTTACGTGACGTATTTACTCTACCGTACCCAGAAAGAAAAAGATGTCACCCTCTACTGCGGGAAGCGTCATGACAAGATTCGCAAAGTGGATACCGAGCAGGGTTTCCAGATTTTTAACCGTAAAATCACTTTAGACCAAGTGACTTATAACTCCCATAACCTGAGTGTGTTCTTCTAATGAATAAGATTTTTGTGTGCCAAGTCGATGAGTTAGACGAAGGCGAGGCATTGAAAGTGGACTGCGGTGTGAATTGGATTGAGGCACTGGCTGTTTTCAACAATGGCGGTGAATTCTTTGCTATGAATGACCGCTGTTCACATGGCAATGCTTCCATGTCCGAAGGTTATTTGGAAGAGGACGGCACAGTGGAATGTCCATTACATTCTGCTCGTTTCTGCCTAAAAACAGGTCAGGCTTTATGCCTGCCTGCAACTGATCCTATTCAAACCTTTCCTGTGATTGTGGAAGATGGACAATTGTTTGTCGAGATGGCGGGAGCATAAGCATGGGCTGGTTACAAGGTGAAGTTGCCCTGATTACGGGGGGCGGTTCTGGTCTGGGCTGGGCATTGGTCGAGCGCTTTTTAGCAGAAGGCGCACAGGTGGCTGTGTTACAGCGTTCACAAGCCAAAGTGGAGGCATTACAGGCACATTTCGGTGATCGCATTCTTGCGATTGCGGGTGATGTGGCTTGCTATGAAGACAATGTCCGTGCCGTGAATGCCACGCTTGAGCGTTTTGGCAAATTGGATTGTTTTGTCGGTAATGCTGGGATTTGGGATCATTATGCCGATATCGTCAATACTTCGGGTGAACAGTTAGACAAAGCCTTTGATGAAATTATGGGCATTAATACCAAATCGCTCATCTTGGGGGCAAAAGCCGCACTGGAGGCATTGATAGCTTCTGAAGGGTCGATCATATTTACTTTGTCTAATTCAGCCTTGTACTCGGCAGGCGGAGGCCCTGTATATACAGCTTCTAAGCATGCAGGCGTGGGGGTGATGAAAGAATTGGCCTATGAACTTGCGCCTAAAGTACGAGTGAATGCGGTGGCGCCGTCAGGTATGAATGTCAATATCAAAGGAGCAGCATCTTTGGGTCAAGAAAATTTGGGGCTACTCGATGCACGTGACCCTGAAAAGATTGCTCGTGGTATGCCATTAAATTTCTTGCCTGAACCTGAAGAGATGACAGGTTCATACGTTCTATTGGCATCGCGTCAGAACAACCGTCCACTGACGGGTGTTTTGATCAATGCTGAATGCGGTTTAGGCATCCGTGGTTTACGCCAACCTCGTGCAGGGTTCTTTGATGAGTGATTGATTCACTGAACTGCTCATCATCTAGGGATCTTCAGCGCTTTTAAACGTAAAGAAATCTCAAATCTAAACTCAATTAGGTTTGATGAGTATTTCAAAAATTTTGGGTACGCGGAAAAGTCATTCGCAATTGTTTGAGGCAGGACTAAAGCTAAAACGAAATGTTTCTGCGACCTGTCAATGTCGTGATGGTTGTTGCCGAGTTTTGCGAATGACAATGGTTTTGCCTACTTTTCCCAAAAGAAAAGTAGGTCGAACCGAAGGTTAGTCCGGAAGTTGATGCTTTATTGGAAAGATTCCGCTTCTTCATTTCAACGCTTAATTTTGACCCAGTCTTTATATTGAGATCTTTGCATATATTAAGGAAACACAGTCATTAAGCGACGGTTTCTATTTTGGAGTCACACATGGCCGTTAAACTCATTTGTGCATCGCACAGTCCCTTAATGGAATTTGCTTCACCGCAAGAACAGCGTAAAGAACAGATTGTACGTGAGACTTTTGCCCAGCTTGCGGCAGAAGTCAAAGGGTATGATCCAACCCTCATCATTACTTTTGGCCCAGACCATTTTAATGGTTTTTTCTATGATTTGATGCCAAGTTTTTGTGTGGGTATTCGTGCAACTGCGGCAGGTGATTGGGACTACGGTAAAGATAACGACAAAATCAATGTGCCTGAAGATACTGCGATTGCTTTGGTGCGTCGTGTACTCGATGAAGGTGTGGATGTTGCCTATTCCTACCGAATGCAAGCCGATCATGGCGTGACGCAGCCGTTACATTTTCTGTGTGGTGGACAGCTAGACCGTTATCCAACCATTCCTATTTTTGTCAATGGTGCAGCGGCACCGATGCCAACCACCAAGCGAACCATTGCTTTGGGGCGTGCTGTTGGACAATTTATTCAGTCTTTAAATCTTGAAAATGAAAGGGTTTTGATTTTAGGAACAGGTGGGCTCTCACATGATCCTCCGACACCGCAAATGGGTTCCGTCCCCGCTGAGGTGGAAGAGTTCTTAATTTGTGGACGTAATCCGAGTGAAGAATCACGGAATAATCGTCAAGCCAAAATTATTGCCGTGGGGCAGAAACTGGCAGCAGGTGATCAATCTGTTGCCGTGCCACTCAATCCAGAATGGGATCGTGCATTGCTTGAAACATTGGCCAAAGCGGACTTCGCTACAATTGAAGCGATGACTGAAGCCGATATTCGCCGTGATGGTGGGCGGGGTGGTCAGGAAGTCCGTTCTTGGATGGCGGCATTTGCAGCCTTACATGAACTCGGTGAATACGAGATGACGACGCATTGTTATGAAGACATCAGCGAGTGGATTGCGGGCTTTGGTATTGTCTCGGCAGAGTTAAAAGGGTGAATCAAATGAGCAATATTGAAACCATTGTCATCGTTGGTGCGGGACAGGCGGGTGCGAGTGCGATTTTAGAACTCCGCGGTAACAAGTATGAGGGCAATATTATCCTGATTGGGGATGAAGTTCATTTGCCTTATGAACGTCCACCTTTATCTAAAGATGTGATTTTAAAGCCCGAAGAAACCAAGGTTGAGATTTTATCAGAAGAGAAATTGGCGACTTTAGGTGTCACGCATATCCGTGGTAATGGCGTGGTGAAAATCAACCCTGAGGAAAAAACTGTTGAATTGCAAAAGGGTGATGTGATTGCTTATGACAAACTGTTGCTTGCGACTGGCGGTGCAGCACGTTGCTTGCCGAATTTCGATGCTTTAGGTCAACGCATTTATACCTTACGTAATTTGGAAGACTCTCAAGCACTGGTGCCTGTGCTACAAGCTGGACAGCGAATTGTCTTGATTGGTGGAGGGGTCATTGGATTAGAACTGGCTTCCTCTGCGCGATTTAAAGACTGTCAAGTGACGGTGATTGAAATGGGGCCGATGGTGATGGGGCGTTCATCCCCGCAGATTTTGAGTGAGTTTTTATTGGCGCAACAACGTCTTGCGGGTGTCGATGTGCGCTTGAATAGCACCATTAATCACTGTCATTTAGATGGTGAAACCGTGGTAATCACTCTTGCAACAGGGGAACAGTTACGTGCAGATGCCGTGATTTATGGTATTGGGATTGTCCCGAATGCACAACTGGCAGTCGATGCTGGTTTAGCGGTTGATAGTGCCATTCAAGTGAATGAACACTGCCAAACTTCACATCCAGATATTTATGCTGCGGGTGATGTCGCGACCCAACTTCGTGCTGATGGTCAGTACCGTCGTGTGGAAACATGGGAAAATGCCAATTTACAGGCTGGAATTTTTGCCCGTCACGTGATGAGTGTAGAGCATCCAAAAGCAAATCCTGCATGGTTTTGGACGGATCAGCTCGATATTAACTATCAGTTTGTTGGTGATATGGCCGCAGCAGAGTGGATTGTTCGTGGCGAAATTCGACCTGAACTCCGTGCAGCCTCTTCGTTTGTTCTGTTTGGAGTGACCGATGGTGTTATCGTGGGGGGAATTACAGTGAATGCAGCCAAAGACATGCGACATTTGAAAAAAATGATTGGCAAACAAGTCATCTTTGATGCAGAAAAACATTTAGACGTGTTGCAGGATTTACGTAAAATTGCCTGAGATTTAAAGCTTTGCACTTGAATGGGTGTATTTAAACAGACCAAGGTTTGCTTAGGTCTGTTTATTATTTATGAACTACAAAAACCTGCGCTATGCGCCACCAAATTTCGATATGATAAAAACATAAATAGAATACAGCTTGGGCTAAAAGTCGATATGGCAGATTCAAATAAACTGGTGGTTTATGCCGCACTCATAGGTAATTTAGCGATTGCCTTGGTGAAGTTTATAGCAGCTTATCTGACCAATAGTTCTGCCATGTTGAGTGAAGCGATTCACTCTGTTGTAGATACCTTAAACGAAATTTTGTTGTTATATGGGCTAAAAAAGTCGAATAAACCTGCCAATTTTAATCATCCTTTTGGCTATGGGCGAGAGCTGTATTTTTGGGCCTTCATTGTATCTCTTATGGTGTTTGCCTTAGGGGCATTGGTCTCTATGTATAATGGGATCATGCACATTTTACACCCTGAACCGATTTTAAATCCGATCATCAATTATGTTGTACTTGGTTTTGCATTTGTAAGTGAGGGGGCGTCATGGTGTGTTGCCCTGAAAGTGTTTCGTAAAGCGAAAGGTCAGCAAGGTTATTTTGAGGCTTTTCGACGCAGTAAAGATCCCACCACGTTTACCGTTTTGTTTGAAGACTCTGCTGCATTGATTGGACTGTTGATTGCCTTTTTGGGTATTTATTTGGCACATCGTTTAGATCTGCCTGAATTGGATGGAGTAGCGTCCATCCTGATTGGGCTGGTTCTGGCGGTGTCAGCTTTTCTTTTGGCACGAGAAACCAAAGGCTTGCTCCTAGGGGAAACCGCAGACGTGCATGTACGGCAAAACATCTTAAAAATTGCCCAAGACGATGAAGGCGTACTGTCGGCCAATGGCTTATTGACCGAACAAATGGGTGCCAAACAGGTTTTGGCCTCATTGAGCGTGGAGTTTGAAGATCACCTGACTACCGATGAGATAGAAGCCTGTGTCAATCGAATTGAAGCAAAAATTAAACAAAATCATCCTGAAATTGTGGCACTCTTTGTTAAGCCACAATCAAAAAAAGTGTGGTTAGAGCGAATGCAAGGACGCTTGGAATAGGTTAAGGTAGAGGTCAGTTTTCAAAACTGGTCCTGTTACTGGTGTATTGCAATAAAGATAACGACGTTAAATGAAGCCAAAATCAACTGAACTCCATTATCAAATTCTGACTGAAAATACGATGTCCCATACGTGGAGACAACCTGAATTTCAGTTTCTACACTCCGACCATTATAACGGGACACGCTTTTTCAATTCGGTTCGTCGACCCGAAGGGCGTAGTCGTGGCGATTTACTGAAATGGTTGATGAAGCGTAAGTCTTCGACATGGAATGTCGATTTAGCACAAGAATATGCGCATTTTCATGCCGATAAAAAAAGTCTACCGCAAGACCGTCCTCATGCCGATTTAAATGATTGGCAAGTTTGGTTTGTGGGGCATGCCACGGTATTGCTCCAGATTGGCCCTTATAATTTATTGACCGATCCTGTGTGGGCGGAACATGTCAGTCCGAAGCAAGGGCGAGGGCCACGCCGTGTCATGCCTGCGGGGATTGCCCTAGAAAATTTGCCGACCATCCATGCGGTGCTTTTGAGCCACAATCACTATGATCATATGGATATAGCCAGTCTGAACTGGTTGTATGAGCGTTTCGCCATGCCCATTTATACGGGTTTGGGCAATGGATGGTATTTACCCAAGCATTTACAAGTGTTGGAAATGGATTGGTGGCAGTCAGCACGCTTGCATGATTTGAAACTGGTCTATACCCCAGCACAGCATGGTTCTGGCCGTGGACTACGCGATCAAAACCGTGCGTTATGGGGCGGGTTTACTATTCACTGTGGCGCTGACTATGCTTATTTTGCTGGGGATACAGGTTATTCACCGCACTTTAAAGAGCTGCATCAGCGTTTTGGCGCACCGCGAATTGCACTACTGCCTATCGGGGCGTATGAACCGCGTGAACTCATGCGCTATATGCATATGAATCCACAAGATGCCTTTCAAGCACATAAAGACCTGCATGCTAAATGCTCGATGGCCATTCACTATCGCACCTTTCAGCTGACTGATGAAAGCCGTGAGCAACCTGAGATGGATTTGAAAGTGGCGATGAAAAATAGTTCGAAGCTGATGAATCCATTTGTCTGCTTAAGAGAAGGTCGACGTTTAAGCGTGTAATGGGCACTTTATGTAAAGATTAGGTGATGGCTGGCAAAATACAGTCATCACCGAGACCATAACGACATCACTAAAATATCTTTCAAAAAAATCTAAAAACCGAAAGTATGCCTTTTTTATGGTTTGATTTTTACTCAACCTGAGCCGCACTGATTGCTGGTAGGAATCGTCTAAGTTTTAAACGATAAACTCAATTGAAAATGCCTATTAACTCCGCATTAAAGGCTTTTCTTGCTGTTGTTTTTTCGTCGGATTCTATCTTGTTGAAAATTTAAAAATCTTTCTTTCTTAAATATTTACATGGAATAATCCGATTGTTTTTATTCGTAAAACTCGCTTTAGATTGTCATAAAAAAGGGCTATGTTAGAAAAGTAATAAATACTTTAAACGGTTCATGATAATCATAATTTGATGATCAAATTTGGAGCTCGACATGACACAGAATATGCAAGCATCAGGTTGTCCATTTCACCAGAAAGACGGTGGACAAACGAGTTTAGCCAGCACCAATAATTCTGATTGGTGGCCCAATGCGCTCAATCTAGACATCCTGTCGCAACACGATAAAAAAACCAACCCGATGGATCCTGATTTTGACTATGCAAAAGCATTCAAATCATTGGATCTAGACGCGGTGAAACAAGATCTTCGTGAACTCATCAACAGCAGCCAAGAATGGTGGCCATCTGACTATGGCAGCTACATTGGGATGTTTGTGCGTACCGCATGGCACTTGGCGGGTTCTTACCGTAAACAAGATGGACGTGGCGGTGCCAACACGGGTAACCAACGTTTTGCCCCCCTCAACAGTTGGCCTGATAACGTCAACACCGATAAAGGCCGTCGCTTACTCTGGCCAGTCAAACGTAAATATGGCAATAAAATTTCATGGGGCGATTTAATCGTTCTCGCAGGGACCGTAGCTTATGAAGAAGCAGGTCTGAAAACCTTTGGTTTCGGTGGTGGTCGTCTAGATATTTGGGCACCTGAAAAAGATATTTACTGGGGCGAAGAGCGCCAATGGCTGGCACCAACAGCAAACCGTTATGCCAATGACCAAGACCGTAAATCGCTTGAAAATCCATTGGCTGCGGTACAAATGGGTTTGATCTACGTCAATCCAGAAGGGGTTGATGGCGTTCAAGATCCCCTCCGTACTGCACAAGACATGCGTGTCACTTTTGACCGTATGGGAATGGATGATGAAGAAACGGTGGCATTGACTGCGGGTGGTCATACCGTAGGGAAAGCCCACGGGAATGGTAAAGCTGAAAACTTAGGGGCAGATGTCGAAAGCGCTGACGTGGAGTTTCAAGGTCTTGGTTGGCATAACTCCGAAGGCACAGGCAATGGTGCGAACACCATGGTCAGTGGTTTAGAAGGGGCTTGGACGACTCACCCAACCAAATGGGATAACGAATTTTTCTATCTGTTGTTCACTTATGAATGGGAAAAAACCACCAGTCCTGCGGGTGCGAAACAATGGGAGCCGATTAACATCAAAGAGGAAGACAAACCTATTGATGCGCATAACCCAAATGTACGCCGTAACCCAATGATGACTGATGCTGATATGGCATTAAAAATAGACCCTGAATACCGCAAAATCTCAGAGCGGTTCTATAAAGACCCAGCTTATTTGGCAGAAGTGTTTGCGCGTGCTTGGTATAAGCTGACGCACCGTGATATGGGACCAAAATCCCGCTACTTAGGTGCAGATGTTCCGAGTGAAGACCTTATTTGGCAAGACCCAATTCCATCGGTCGATTATGTTTTGTCTGAAGCTGAAATTGAAGATTTAAAAGTGAAGTTGCTAAATAGCGGTTTAACTTCGGTTGAATTGATCAATACTGCTTGGGACAGTGCGCGTACTTTCCGTGGTTCAGACTACCGTGGTGGCGCCAATGGGGCGCGTATCCGTCTTGCACCACAAAAAGACTGGGTGGGTAATGAGCCAGAGCGTTTAGCCAAAGTTTTGGCGAAACTTGAAGAAATTCAGGCAGGTCTTGCGAAAAAAGTCAGTATTGCGGACTTGATTGTACTAGGTGGAACGGCAGCTGTTGAAAAAGCGGCGCATGCTGCGGGTGTGAATATCAAAGTTCCGTTCCTTGCCGGACGGGGCGATGCGACTCAAGAGCAAACTGATGTGTATTCTTTTGAAGACTTATTGCCTAAGCATGATGGTTTCCGTAACTGGGTCAAAGAAGATTACAGCGTACAACCTGAAGAAATGCTGTTAGACCGTGCACAATTACTCGGTTTGACTGCACCTGAAATGGCGGTATTGGTTGGTGGTATGCGTGTACTTGGTACGAACTATGCAGGTACACCAGAAGGTGTGTTGACAGATCGCGTAGGGGTACTGAGTAATGATTTCTTTGTGAACTTAACCGACATGAAATACAACTGGAAACCTGTGGGTAAAAACCGTTATGAAATCGTGGAGCGTGCGACAGGGGCAACCAAATGGACGGCAACACGTGTAGACTTAGTCTTTGGTTCGAACTCGATTTTACGTTCATATGCGGAAGTTTATGCGCAAGATGATAACAAAGAGAAGTTTGTAAAAGACTTTGTTGCCGTTTGGGTGAAAGTAATGAATGCAGACCGTTTTGATGTGAAGTAGGTTTCACAAGAACAAAAGACCGCTCAAAAGAGCGGTTTTTTTATATTTGAATTTTTATAATAAATTAACCAAAAATGAGAATAGAAATGTTTGCCCAAATATATAAATCCATTAAATATCCATAATTGATTTATAGCATTGGAATAATAATTTATAGCATAGAGGTACATCACAATGAAAAAAGTATTAACGGGTCTAATTCTAGGTTTGGGGACACTTGCTCTTGCTGGCACAGCCTTAGCCGCAAGCTCACAAAATACGCAAATACAAAAACAGCCTGCTTCAAATCAAACGCAAGATTGTCCTCCACCACCAAA
>NZ_BKFU01000074.1:0-15631 GCF_008980265.1 Acinetobacter sp. TUM15064
ACCTTCAACCTTCAACCTTCAACCTTCAACCTTCAACCTTCAACCTTCAACCTTCAACCTTCAACCTTCAACCTTCAACCTTCAACCTTCAACCTTCAACCTTCAACCTTCAACCTTCAACCTTCAACCTTCAAAAATAATAATTTATCTCTGCGTTACACACAAAATTAGACAGGATGTCTGATTGCTTGGTACTGAAATTGCTTAAACATTGTATGAACCAAGCCATCTATAAAAACTTAAGATATGGAGCTTCCTATGACAGACTCTCCGCTTAAAGATTCAATATCTTTATCAACACAAACAGTGCAAACTTCTGACGATTATTTTGAAAAAAGACAACTTAAACAAGGTGCTGTCGGCTGGCTACTTTTAGTCGGTTTAGGCGTGGCTTATGTCATTTCTGGTGACTTTGCAGGCTGGAACTTCGGTTTAGCTCAAGGTGGCTGGGGCGGTATGTTCATTGCAACAGTCGTAGTTGCCATTATGTATCTATGTATGTGCCTTGCCATGTCTGAAATGGCGACCATGCTTCCCACAGCTGGTGGAGGTTATAGTTTCGCCCGCACAGCTTTCGGCCCCTTAGGCGGTTATCTCACAGGTACTGCAATTTTAATCGAGTACGCCATCGCACCTGCTGCTATTGCCTGCTTTATTGGTGCTTACTGTGAATCATTATTTGGTATCGGCGGATGGATCATCTATTTGATCTGCTATCTGATTTTTATGGGCATTCATCTCAAAGGTGCGGGTGAGGCACTGAAAATCATCTTTGTGATTACCGCAGTTGCTGCTGTGGCCTTATTTGTATTTTTCGTCGCAATGGCACCCCATTTCAACAGTGCCAATCTGTTTAATATTGCTCAAACTGAAAATATTGGGGCAAGCAATTTCTTACCTATGGGCTATATTGGGATATGGGCTGCCGTGCCTTATGCAATTTGGTTCTTCTTAGCCGTTGAGGGTGTACCACTTGCAGCAGAAGAAGCTAAAGATCCATCTAAATCACTCCCGCGTGGTTTAATCGGTTCCATGCTTATCCTTGCTGCATTTGCCATGCTCATTTTGTTTCTTGGTGTTGGAGCAGCTGGTGCAGATCAATTAAAAGAATCAGGTGCCCCATTGGTCGATGCACTTGTTGCAGTCTATGGACCAAATACGTGGCTTGCTAGTTTTGTCAATTTTGTGGGTTTGGCTGGCTTAATTGCAAGTTTCTTCTCTATTATCTACGCCTATTCACGCCAAATTTTTGCATTATCTCGTGCAGGTTATTTACCGACATCCCTGTCACTCACAAATAAAAATAAAGCACCTTATTTAGCCATTATCATCCCTGGCATCATTGGCTTTTTACTGTCGCTAACTGGTGAAGGTGATCTACTTATTTTAATGGCCGTGTTTGGTGCGACTATTTCCTATGTTTTAATGATGCTGTCCCACATCAAACTCCGCATCAGTCGCCCTGAACTACCACGCCCATACAAAACACCAGGTGGCATTGCGACTTCATCTATTGCCTTAATTTTAGCCAGTATCGCAGTAATTGCAGGCTTTGTGGTCGACCCTAAAGTTTGGTTTATGGCGGCTGGTATCTATGTGGTATTTATTGCTTACTTCATCTTTTATAGTCGGCATAAACTGGTGCAAGGAACACCTGAAGAAGAGTTTGAAAATATTCGCAAGGCTGAGCAAGAATTATAAGAGGACCTTTCAAAATGGCTTATAAAACTTTGATTGGACATCAACATTATGTTTTTAATGACTTAAAAACGCTTATGGCAAAGGCAACACCATTGCGATCGGGAGATCAATTGGCAGGTGTTGCAGCTGAACATGCAACGGAACGTGTTGCTGCACAAATGGCTTTGGCAGAGGTTCCACTCAAACAATTTTTAACTGAAGCATTAATTGACTATGAACAAGATGAAATCACACGCTTAATCATTGATGAGCACCGTAGTGATTTATTTGCCCCTATTTCACATTTCACTGTAGGTGACTTTCGCAACTGGTTGCTCAGTGCAGATGCAAGCACAGAAAAGTTACAGCAACTTGCCTTAGGTTTAACACCTGAAATGGTAGCCGCTGTCAGTAAAATTATGCGTAATCAAGACTTGATTTTGGTGGCCAGCAAATGTGAAGTCATCACCCAATTTCGCAACACCATCGGTTTAAAAGGGCATCTTTCCACTCGTTTGCAACCCAATCACCCTACAGATGATCTCTTGGGGATATCGGCCAGTATTTTGGACGGACTGATGTATGGCAATGGTGATGCAGTCATAGGGATTAACCCCGCAACGGATAACCTCCAAAATTTATCAGAGCTCTTAAAACTCCTCGATCATATTATTCAAGAGCATCAAATTCCAACCCAATCCTGTGTGCTAACCCATATCAGTTCAGGCATTCAACTGGCTGAAAGAAATGTGCCGATTGATCTGATGTTTCAATCTATTGCAGGAACTCAACTTGCCAACGACGGCTTCGGGATTAATCTTGAGTTACTCCGTGAAGGTTATGAAGCGACACTCGCTTTGAAACGCGGCACTGTGGGACAAAACGTGATGTACTTTGAAACGGGTCAAGGCAGTGCTTTATCCAGCAATGCCCATCACGGTGTTGATCAACAAACCATAGAAGTTCGCGCTTATGCAGTCGCACGTAAATTTAACCCACTGTTGGTCAATACCGTGGTTGGATTTATTGGTCCAGAATATTTATATAATGGCAAACAAATTATCCGAGCAGGTTTAGAAGATCATTTTTGTGGCAAGCTTCTCGGCTTACCAATGGGATGTGACATTTGCTATACCAACCATGCCGATGCTGACCAAAATGACATGGATGTATTACTCACCCTCTTTGGTGCAGCAGGGTTGAACTTTATTATGGGCATTCCAGGTTCAGACGATGTCATGCTGAACTATCAAACCACATCGTTTCATGATGCCTTGTATTTAAGACAGCTTCTGGGTCTAAAAGCCGCACCTGAATTTGATACGTGGCTCGCCGAACAAGGGATTTTTAAACAACAGCAACAATACATTCAGTGGCCTGAACACATGCCACCTCAGTTTGAAAAACTTTTACATATATAAGGAGCAACCTATGTCACTTGTTCCTCTCGAAAACTATCAATCCGAACAGCATCAGGATGTTTGGGAAAATCTTAAAAAATTTACCGATGCACGAATTGCAATCGGACGTGCAGGTTGTAGTATTCCTACGCATGAAATGCTGAAATTCCAACTGGCCCATGCTGAAGCACAGGATGCAGTACATCAAGCTTTAGATGTCGATCTATTGGTCTCTAGTTTTAAAACCCAAAGTTTGGATAGTTTAACCGTACATAGCCAAGCCGAAGACAAGCAGGAATATCTAAAACGTCCAGATCTAGGGCGTTTGCTTAATAGTGAATCCTATCGTGGCTTACAAATGTTTAAAGCAAGTAACCCACAAGCTTATGATGTTTGTATTGTGATTGGGGATGGTCTTTCTGCACGTGCAATTGAAGAAAATGCCGTACCGTTTATTCAGCACCTCATCCCGCATTTGCAAGCTGAGCATTGGTCTATTGCTCCTATCGTTATTGCAACAGGCAGCCGAGTTGCTTTGGGTGACCAAGTTGCCGAATGCCTACACGCTACAATGTTGGTCATGCTGATTGGAGAACGCCCTGGTCTCAGCTCACCAGACAGCATGGGGATTTATTACACATGGAAAGCTAGCACTGGTACCCTAGACGCAAAAAGAAACTGTATTTCTAATGTTCGTCCTGCGGGTTTAAGTATTCTAATTGCAACACAACGGCTAATGTCACTCATGCGTGGTTCAAAAAAACTTGGCTATTCTGGGGTTGAGCTAAAAGACGAACACGAAATGGTGAGTCTGGACACTGCGCATACCCCTAAACGTTTATTTTAATTCTGAAGCAGATTAGCCATTACTTTGGCTAATCTGCTCTCTATCTAACTTACCTTTGCAGTGCTTGCTCAACAAAATGTAAGCGATCTTGTCCCCAGTACATCTCATCCTGCACAAAGAATGTCGGTGCACCGAAAATGCCCCGTTGAATGGCCAGTTCCGTTTCAGTGATCAGTTTTTGCTTCACCACATCCGACTGAACCATACTCATGATGTCATCTACAGAAAAGCCACTTGGTTTTAACACCTCTGCTAAGACAGCAGGTTCATTAAGGTTTTTGGGTGTACCAAACATCGCATCGAATAAAAGTTTTAAAACTTGCTCAAACTTTTCTAAATGCAACAATTGAACGCCTGTCAAAATACGCATCAAGGTTAAAGTATTCATGGGAAAATGTGGGTTCATTTGCATGGGAATGCCGTAATAATCAGCCCAACGCTGCATATCTAACATGGAATAAATACCTTTACTCGGAATCTCTATCGGACTTCTATTCCCTGTCTCCTTAAATACGCCACCCAATAAAATAGGTTTATATATGATTTGAAAACTTTGTTGCTCGGCCATTTGCCGTAACCGATAGTAGGCCAAATAACTATACGGGCTGCCCAAGTCAAAATAAAATTCTACGGTTTTCATGCTTTGTCCTTTTACCACGTTTCCATCCAAGGTCTTAAATCCAACTCATGCGTCCATGCATCACGCGGTTGTTGCGACAAATGCCAATAATTTTCTGCAATATGTACAGGGTTTAAAATGCCATCCTGCTCTTTACGTGCATACAACTCTGGGAAAGTGTCTTTGATGAAGTCTGTATCAATTGCACCATCAACCACCACATGGGCTACATGAATATTTTTAGGTCCCAATTCACGCGCCATACTTTGGGCTAAGGCACGTAATGCATGCTTTGCACCTGCAAAAGCGGCAAAGTTTGCTGCACCTCTTATTCCTGCGGTTGCCCCTGTGAAGATAATGCTCCCTCGTTCCCGTAGTACCATTCGCTTCGCTACTTCACGCCCTGTCAAAAATGCACCGAAGCATGCCATCTCCCAAATTTTAAAATACTTACGTGCAGTTTCTTCTAAAATGCTACACGGCACATTCGCCCCAATGTTAAACACCAAAACATCAATTTCACCAATATTGGCTTCAATTTCTTCCACCAAAGCAATGACTTGATCTTCTTTACGTGCATCGGAAGCAAAACCATACGCAATCCCCCCTTCAGCCTCTATGTCCGCAATTAAGGGCTGGAGCTTTTCGGCATTTCTTCGCGTCATACAGCTGATATAACCGCCACGGGCAAAACGTTTGGCAATTTCCCCCCCTGTTGCATCGCCTGCACCAATCACCAATGCCACTTTCTTTTTAGCTTCGGTCAATTGCGACTGTTGTTCTTGCTGTGTTCTATCCATAAATATTTTCCTTTTATAAAATAACGATCGTTATTATAACGATCACTATGTTATAGTTTTCAAAATCAGTCAATAATATTTTGATGAAATCACTATGCGCTACAAAACAGGCTATAAAGAAGAAAAACGTAAAGAGTTACTTAAAACCAGTGGCCAACTGGCCAAAAAACAAGGTTTTGCCAGTACTGGTGTCGATAGCTTTATGCAAGCCGCTCAAATGACCAGCGGCGCTTTTTATTCACATTTTTCGTCAAAACACGAATTATTTGAAGCACTCATTGAGTCAGAGCTACAACACAGTTTTCAGGCATGGCAAGCCAATCCTCATGAAAAACTATCTGACTGGATTGATTTTGAACTAGATCGCTATTTAGCTTTCTCTCATGTCCTGCGCCCAGATCATGGTTGTGTCATTCCCGCCTTGGCAACAGAAGTTGCACGTAGTAGCGAAAGCACAAAACAATGCTTTCAACAGGAAATGCTTCGTGGTCATGCTTTATTTACACAGCATCTGGGCAGTGAAACACAAGCTTGGGCTGTACTGTGCCAACTGGTCGGAGCTATTGTCATGGCACGCAGCATGGCTGATGAACATTTACAACATGAGATCTTAAACTCAAGTAAATGGATGATTAAAAATATGTTGCAACTTAAACAAAGTGAATGATTCCATTTGTCGTGTTTTTCTACATATTTTCTTCGTTCTTGACTTCAACTTCGGCTCATTTCCCTGTACATTTTTAGGCTCCTTAGTACCAATAAACGAGCCTGTCATGACTGTATTACCTGATACTATTTACGCCATTCAGCATCTTGCGTTTGAAGATCTAGGCGCATGGGAAGATGTGTTATATCAATTGGGTTATCGGGTACGATATTTTGAAGCAGGTAAAGATGACTTAGCTAAAGCATTAAGTTATGACGGTTTAACCGTCATCTTAGGTGGCCCTATCGGGGTGTATGAAACCGAAGACTACCCATTTCTACAACAAGAAATAGACCTACTGAAAGTGCGTTTAGAAAAAAATTTACCCACTTTAGGCATTTGCCTCGGTGCACAGTTAATCGCACATGCTTTGGGTGCAAAAGTGTATGCAGGTCATAGTAAAGAAATTGGCTGGAGTCAGTTACAGCTCCATACTCTTGAGCATAATCCATTACAAGCACTTGAAGGAACTGAAGTCCTGCATTGGCATGGGGATACGTTTGACCTCCCTGCGCAGGCTGAACTTTTAGCCAGCTCAGAGGTTTATCCTAACCAAGCGTTTCGTGTAGGCAAAAACATTCTCGGTTTACAGTTCCACCCTGAAGTCGCCGCCGATGGTTTAGAAAAATGGTTGATCGGGCATACCGCAGAGCTGCGCCAAGCAAGGATTAATATTCCAGCCCTACGTGCAGACAATCTACGTTTTGCAGCACCCTTAGAGCAAGTCTCAGGTCAGGTTATAGCAACGTACATGCAACAGCTGGTTGAAGTGAAAACTGCTTCTTAATACAAATGAAAACGAGTTCAAACTTTATAGAGTATAGTGATACGTTACACATTCTTTTAGTATTGCTTATCTGACATGCTATAAAAAAGCACCTCTGAACTCTTTCTAGTAGGTGCTTTTTTAAAATATATCACTTATTTTTTAACCCTATTGGGCTACGGCGTGAGCTCAATATTCAAAGCACATATTTTCATCTTTTTCAAAATGAAAAGAGCAACTAAGTTAGTTATAAATATACAGCTCCAGAAAAATATAGTGATATTTCAGATAAGAATAAAATCAAAGCATCGAATGGCGAGAATATGTAGAAAATCTTACAAATAAATAAAGTATTATTTATAAAGTCCAATGATTTTCAACTAGGGGCATATAAAGAAGTTCTTATTAACAGGCGCTCTTTCAATTCAAACACAGAACTCTAGACTTTATATTTTAATATTCAACGAAAATTAATAATTTAACAAATGAGAATAATTCTCTTTCATTTTATGGGTTATTTCTTTATATTTATCCCGTTTTTCCAACTATATAAATATTTAGGGGTACTAGTGAAACACTCTTTCATAATTCTTACTTTGGGACTGTTAATAACTACACTTTCTGGTTGTGCAACATCTCGTGGACTGATTCAAGTCCCTACACCTCATAATCCTACATCTTATCAAGAAGCAGCAAATTCTAAAAAAGTAGTGATTGCACTCGTTGAAGATGACCGAACTTTCGAAGATAAACCTGCAACTGCCGACATCCCATCTTTAAAAGATGGCTTGGCTAAGGCAACTGAAGCAGATAAAGCAAAAGCTGTTGCTCGTAAAAGAAATGGATATGGAAAAGCTTTAGGTGATATTTTGTTAGAAAAAGAAACTGTCTCAGAATTATTACAAAAACGTACTACCCTCGCTCTCGAACGATCTGGGTATGTAGTTCTTGAAAATAATGAAACTAACCGAGCAAATGCCGACTTTGTTCTCAACATTAAAATCAATAAGTTTTGGTCATGGTTTCAACCAGGATTTGCATCCATCAAAATCCATTCTGAAATTGATACAGATATTAGCAATACAAAAAATTTAGCTGCTGAGCCTGTTCATGTTTACAGTAAAGTAGTTAAATCTGCACAAGTTGCCAATGGCACCAAATGGATTGAAAATATTGACAATGTCCTAAATGACTACGAAACCAAATTAATATCATCCTTAACAAAAGTAACGCCATAACAGATTAATTCATATATCCGAGTATAATTAGATGAATAAAGCCCTAAAAAAGGCTTTATTCATCCACATATTTAGTTTTAAGATAACCCCAAAAGAATCAAACATTGCAAGCCGTAAAGATTAATCAATAAATCAGCTACTCACTTTTATTTTTCTATCATAATGAGTGGGTGTGTCAGATTAATCTAGCCATTTTTTATTAAATTCCCCCTCTATATAGATGAAAAATTTATGATTCCCCATCAAATAAGTATTTTAATTAAAAAAGGATCTTTCTAATATTCAGCTTAAAATAAATATTTGCAGTAAATACATAGTTATTCTATTCAACATACATGCTTTTCTAAGGGAGGAAATCATTAGTGTGAAATTCACCAATTGATTTTATGACTTTTCCACTAACTATTAAGTTCAAGAAGCTTTAGGACTGCTGTCTGCGCATTTTTTTGCTGAATTTCTAATAATTAAATAGCATTACTTCTAAAAAATCATAGTAATGCACAAGTTTAAACCACGTTAAATAAATTCCGATACTCGCATTTTGGGTAAAATTTCTATGAACCTATTAGTTTTATTATTATTTTGAGCAGAAGGATCACATTTCTTGTAAGGATGTTAGAAACAAAAAAGCTTACCAAGGCTCTCTCCTTCCTTGATAAGCTTTTGTATTACAAAAATTATTTTGCAACCGATGCTTCAGTCGTGATATTCACTGTGATCTTATCACCTACGTTCGGCACATAAGCTCCTACACCAAATGCAGAACGGTCAAATGAAGTTGTCGCATTGAAACCAATAGATTGAGCTTTCGTCATTGGATGCTCACCTTGCTTATTCAATACAGCATCCAATACAACAGGCTTAGTCACGTTTTTAACAGTTAAGTCACCTGTGATTTTGTATTTGTTTGCACCAACCGCTTGTACTTTAGTACTTTTAAAAGTGATGTTTGGATATTTTGCTGCATCAAAGAAATCTGCACCCTGTAAGTGCTCATCCAAAGCTTTTACATTGGTATTCAAGCTAGATAATGGAATCGTTACATTCACATACGAATTTGCAGGTTTTGCATTATCAACATTAATGACACCCTGAATGTCGCTAAAGTTTGCAGATGGTGTTGAAAAACCGAAGTGGTTCCATGAAAACACTGTTGCAGTATGTGTAGGGTCAATTTGATATGCTACAGGTTTCGCCATAGCAAATGTCGTTGCAGTTGCAACAGCCAAACCGATTGTTAAAGCTTTAAAGTTCATGTTTTTATCTCACACTGGAATACTGTTTAGTTTATAGAGTTTTACAGCGAATACACCCATAAAGATAAAACGATATGTTGCAAGTTTAGAACGATAAATTTGTTCTAAAATGTAGTCTTAGCACTACATTTTATATTGAATAAAACCTGTTTTCTTCGCGACTTTATTATAGAGTTGCTGAGCGACTAAATTATCCTGATGGGTAAGCCAATAGACTCGATCACATGCTCGCTTTTCAGTATGCATTTTGACATGTTCGATTCAAGCTCTTGCACCCCCTAGCCCACGATAGCCCTCATGCGTAAACAAATCTTGTAAGTAGGCATAAGGCTTTAGCATCTAACAGCTATCATGTTCTACCACATGCACATTACCTACAATTTGCTCATCGAGTTTCGTGGAAAAACCATACATATGTACAAGCTTAGGATCGGTAAGTTTATTCCATGTATGTTCAAAGATTTACTGATCCAGATCAGCCAGATAAAACGTTGATAGGCCTGCCACAACACCAGCCAATAGGACTGATTTATTTCGTCCAGTCGCACAATATGAATATTTTGTACTTTCATTTTGCTCTCAAAGGGATGTTAATTTTTTGTATGGCTTATATTTAAACTGAAATCGTCATAAAGAAAAAGCCTTATTGAATCACTTCAATAAGGCTTCTTTTAGACGTGAAAACCATCATAATTTTTCAATCAAAATCCGATCAATCAGCTTCATACCCGTCTGTTTTTCATGGTTTTTACGGCGAATCTTAATTTGCTTATCCTCTGCCAAGTCTTGCAATAGTAGTTCAACCGCCACCATCGCTTCCAAAGGTAGATCTGGTCCAATCCACTTCTGTTCGCCCGCATCCATTAACACGACTTCGTCATGAATTTGATCATATAAGCTCATATCTTCACCTAAAATTTATGCAACTACTGGCATCAGTATTTTGCATGTTGTATATGTCATTCAAAATAAAAGACGCCCCTAAACTGGGGCGTCTTTTTAACAGTCAACCGAGGGGGATTAAGCTGTCAATTCTTTTACTGCAGCAACGACCGCTTCAGTGGTAATACCGAAGTATTGGTATAAGTCTTTCGCTGGTGCAGATTCACCATAAGTCGTCATACCAATTACACGACCATCAAGACCTACAAACTTCCACCAGTAATCTACGTGCGCTGCTTCAACAGCAACACGTGCACGAATATTTGATGGAAGAACCGCTTCACGGTACGCTACATCTTGCTTCACAAATTCTTCTGCGCATGGCATAGATACGACACGCACACCTTCAAGCTGTGCATGTGCTTCCATTGCTAAAGATACTTCAGAGCCTGTCGCGATAATAATCGCTTTTAATTCGCCCTTTTCTTCAGCCAATACATAACCACCTTTCGCTACATTTGCAATTTGTGCATCTGTACGTGCTTGGAATGGTAGGTTTTGACGAGAGAAGATCAACGCAGTTGGGCCTTCTGAACGTACAAGTGCAGATTTCCAAGACACAGCAGCTTCAACGGTGTCACATGGACGCCAAGTATTTAAGTTTGGTGTACCACGTAAAGATGCAATTTGCTCTACCGGTTGATGCGTTGGACCATCTTCACCCAAACCAATTGAGTCATGTGTATATACATGGATTACACGTTGTTTCATCAACGCAGACATACGTACTGCATTACGCGCATATTCCATAAACATAAGGAATGTTGCAACGTAAGGAATGAAACCACCGTGAAGCGCAACACCGTTTGCAATTGCAGTCATACCAAACTCACGTACGCCATAGTGTACGTAGTTACCTGCTGGATTGTCTTGAACACCTTGGCAACCTTTCCAAAGTGTTAAGTTAGAACCAGCCAAGTCCGCAGAACCGCCTAATAATTCAGGCAATAATGGACCGAATGCTTGCAATGTGTTTTGGCTTGCTTTACGTGTAGCAATGGTTTCGGCTTTTGCATTAGTTTCAGCAATAAACGCATCTGCTTGAGCAAGGAATTCAGCTGGCAATTCACCTGAAAGGCGACGTTTCAATTCAGCTGCTTCAGTTGGATATTTTGCTGCATATTGCGCAAATAACTCATTCCAAGCCGCTTCAGAAGCTGTGCCTTTTGCTTTTGCATCCCATGCTGCATAAACGTCAGCAGGAATTTCAAATGGCCCTTCTGCCCAACCCAATGCTTCACGTGTTAATGCGATTTCGTCATTACCGAGTGGCGCACCGTGGCAGTCTTCTTTACCTTGTTTGTTTGGTGAACCTAGGCCAATAATCGTTTTACAGATAATGATCGTTGGTTTTTTCGTTTCAGCTTTTGCTTGCAAAGTTGCAGCACGTAATGCATCTGCATCATGACCATCAGCTTTAAGTACTTGCCAACCATAAGCCAAGAAACGTTGCTCTGTATCGTCAGAGAACCAACCTTCTACTTCACCATCAATCGAAATACCGTTGTCGTCATAGTAAGCAATCAGTTTACCCAGACCTAAAGTACCTGCAAGTGAACATGCTTCATGAGAAACACCTTCCATTAAACAGCCATCACCTAAGAAGCAATAAGTGAAATGGTCAACAACACTTAAGCCATCTTTATTGAACTGTGCTGCTAAAGTTTTTTCAGCTAAAGCAAAACCAACTGCGTTTGCAATCCCCTGACCAAGCGGACCAGTCGTAGTTTCAATACCTGGTGCATAACCTAATTCTGGGTGACCCGGCGTTTTAGAGTGCAGTTGACGAAATGCTTTTAAATCTTCAATTGATAAATCATAGCCCGTAAGGTGCAATAACGCATATTGCAACATAGAGCCATGACCATTTGATAGTACAAAACGGTCACGGTTCGCCCATTGTGGGTTAGTCGGGTTATGGTTGAAAAACTCACGCCATACCACATCAGCGATATCAGCCATCCCCATTGGCGCACCTGGATGTCCAGAGTTTGCTTTTTGCACAGCATCCATTGCCAATACACGAATTGCGTTTGCAATACGACGTTCGTTAAGCGGGGTTGTCATAGGTCAGAGTCCAAACAAATGATTTAAAGAGTAAGATGAATAGAATTCAAAGATAGGTGTATTGTCTTAAAAAAAGAGGAATGGGTAAAGCCTAATGGACAATATTTCGCTATTTATTCATCATCAATGTCTAATAAATGCGGGCATTGCCTAAAATCACAACAATTTCACTCAGAAATGCCTCACTAGCTTTTCTCTAGTTCAAATCCCATACGATAGAATCTTCAACTTTTAAAAACAAAGCTCAACCATCCTATTCACTAATCAGAACAAACCGTTATCTTTGAGTATCAAACACATCACAAGATACATTTGTATTTTTTACATACAATTAAACACGCATGGTGAATTTTATTCATTTTTTTAGATTTTTCATGAATTAGGACAAATTATAGATTCTTTTATGACACATATTTTGAGCATTTTTTATTTAATGCCAAAACAAGAAAACCAATAAAAAATAAGTCAAGTTTTTGTTTTATATTAAAATATAAACAGCGCATAACCCTCCAAAATACATGCCTCTATATTTTGAAGAAAAACCCGTTAATTTGCCATTTCGAACTAAAAATAAACGCTATATCAATTTTTTAGATGCCTATATCAGATAAAAAGTCGTTGAATTGAAATAAATTCAGTCATTTTGGTCGTGTAGAACTGGCTCAAACGGCTAAGTCGATGTACCATATTGCGTCTTTTAAATTAACTGTGATAGGACTTATGCGCGAGTACGCTGTATTTACCTCGGAATCTGTAAGCGAAGGCCATCCAGATAAAATGGCTGACCAAATCAGTGATGCTATCTTGGATGCGATCTTAAAAGAAGACCCATATGCACGGGTTGCTTGTGAAACGCTTGTAAAAACGGGTGCGGTAGTACTTGCCGGTGAAATCACAACAACTGCAAATGTTGACTTTGAAGCAGTAGTACGCCAAACCGTAAATGGCATTGGCTATCACCATTCTGACCTAGGTTTTGATGGTTCAACCTGTGCTGTGATCAACATGATTGGTAAACAGTCACCAGAGATTGCTCAAGGTGTAGACCGCCAAAAGCCTGAAGATCAAGGCGCAGGTGACCAAGGTTTAATGTTTGGTTATGCAAGCCGTGAAACTGACGTGCTTATGCCTGCTCCAATTTCATACGCACACCGTTTAATGGAAAAGCAAGCTGAACTACGTCGCAGTGGTGCTTTACCATGGTTACGTCCAGATGCAAAAAGCCAAGTAACTTTTGCTTATGAAAATGGCATGCCTGTTCGTTTAGACGCAGTGGTTCTGTCTACCCAGCACGATCCTGAAATTTCTCAAAGCAACTTAAAAGAAGCTGTTATTGAAGAAATCGTGAAAAAAGTAATTCCTGCTGAGATGTTCCATGCAGACACCAAATTCCACATCAACCCAACAGGAATGTTTGTGATTGGTGGCCCAGTGGGCGACTGTGGTTTAACAGGCCGTAAAATCATCGTAGACACCTACGGTGGTATGGCACGTCACGGTGGTGGTGCTTTCTCTGGTAAAGATCCATCTAAAGTTGACCGTTCTGCTGCTTACGCAGGTCGTTATGTTGCGAAAAACATTGTAGCTGCGGGTCTTGCAGACAAATGTGAAATCCAAGTGTCGTATGCCATTGGTGTGGCTGAGCCAACGTCTATTTCAATCAATACCTTCAATACAGCAAAAGTATCTGAAGAGCTGATCATTGCATTAGTCCGTGAACACTTCGACTTACGTCCATACGGTATCACTCGTATGCTTGACCTCATTCAACCGATGTATAAGCAAACTGCTGCTTATGGTCACTTCGGTCGCGAAGGTTCAGATACTGCATTTACATGGGAAAAAACTGACAAAGTGGAAGCGCTTAAAGCTGCAGCTGGTCTATAAGTTTGATTCCAAAAGAAACCCGCTTAATGCGGGTTTTTTTATTTTCACTGATGGAAAATAGCCCATCAGTTCAATCGTGAAGTCATTGAACATCACTTACTTTGGTTTATTTTCATGATTAAGCACATCAAAAAGTGAAGTCACAGCGGTAGGTTCACTATTTCGATCCGTCAAATAAACTTGTACAGATTTAACAATAATGGCCGCTGCTAAACATGCAACAATACAGAAAATCCAAAATCCAAAAGGGCTTCTAATATTGTGTGATCCACAGTTTGGGCAGTCTTTGTCTGTTGATGCGACAACTGTTTCGCAACAAGCGCAGTGATATTGATAGAGCATAACTTTCCCCCTTTGTTTTCTTACTTTCTTGTTTTTATTGTCCATCACCCTGCCTCACAGAATGTTAGATTAATTTATCTTATGTGAGTATTTGTTGAGGCACAAGTACCATTAACCTGAAATGCTGTCAGCAAAAACTTACACCGTAAAACTAATCAACTGAATTAAAAACAATTCCTTGTTATAACACCCAATCATGACAATTTCATTTTGTAACATAATAGTTTTTGACGTATTCCATCATATTTGCTTAAAACCCTTTAGTTTTCTAGCGATTGTTTATTAAAATACGATGCAACGATGAGGAAGAAAGAATGGTTCAGTTGATCAAAAAAGGCGGTTTACGCGAACGTGCCAACCGTAGTCGTAGCTATAAGGGCTCAGAAAATACCGAAGCGACATTGCAGCCTAACCGTTATACACAGAGTAAAAAAGACGAGGCCTCCACCTTGGAACAGATCCCATCATCTAAAGAACTTAAAGAGAACTTAGATGTAGATTGCAAGAGCATCATACCAAAGCCATAAAGCAAAAATCAGGAACAACCCACCAGAAAAAATGTCGATATAACTTCCTGAACGCTGATAAGCCGCCTTAATTTTAGGTAATGACAAAAGCATCATCAACAATGCAAAAGTCATAAAAGTTTGAATTGGAATAATCACCGCAAGCTGCATTTTTAAGTAAGGACTTGCGCTAGAACTCAAGGCTAGTGAAAACACACTACTAAAATAAATCAGCGTTTTCGGGTTGGACAAGTTCGTCAGCAAACCTGACATGAAATAATGGTTGGCCTTCGGTGTAGCCAGTTTTTGACCATCATCCAGCATTGCGTCTTGCTGTATTGTGTTGATGCCTGTTTTCAACATGAACCAGCCCATACGTGCGAGAAACACCCCACCAACCAACATCAATAGCTGTTGAATCCATGGCATTTTGTCGATGAGTACAGTAAAACCTAACAAGGTTAAAACCACCCAAACCACGATGCCAACGGAAATACCTAAGATAGTTTTTAACGTATTTTTTTGTGTGGTCGAAGCTGAACTTTTGGCAATCAGCAAAACATCAGGACCGGGAC
>NZ_BKFU01000075.1:0-14973 GCF_008980265.1 Acinetobacter sp. TUM15064
AGTGTGCTAAATAAGAAATTTAATGTTCAGATAGTGCAACTTGCATATCATGCCCTGAAGGTGCTTGGTAAATTCTGAGTCCAAACTCTGGAATAATCGCAATTAAATGATCAAAAATATCTGACTGAATAGCCTCGTAGTCTTTCCATGCAATTTGGTTGCTAAATGCATAAATTTCTAGTGGCAAACCTTTTTCCGTTGGCTGTAACTGACGTACGATGAGGGACTGGTGTTTTGAAATATTGGGATGCTGATTAAGGTATAACTCGACATAAGCACGGAACGTTCCGATGTTGGTCAAGCGTCTTTGGTTACACGGTGATGTATTGTCAAGTTTTTGATTAAACTCAATCAATTCACTACTCTTATGATCTAAATACTGATCTAGTAACAGGAAATCGCGCAGTTTAACTTGCTCTTCTTCTGACATGAAATGAACACTGCTTTGATCAATATAAATGGAGCGTTTAATACGCCGAACGCCAGACTGTGACATTCCACGCCAGTTTTTAAAGGTATCGGTGACCAATTTGTTGGTTGGAATGGTGGTGAATGTTTTGTCAAAATTCTGTACGGTAATGGTATGTAATGACATATCAATCACATCGCCATCGGCATTAAGTGAGGGCATTTCAATCCAGTCTCCAATACGTACCATGTCATAAGATGAAATCTGCACAGAAGCCACCAATGACAAAATTGTATTTTGGAAAACCAGCATCAACACTGCAGCCATTGCACCAAAACCTGCAAGCAAAGTGAAGACATCTTTTTTCAGGAAAGTCCCGAGAATCATCAAACCACAGACAATAAAGATAATCAGCTTGATGAGTTGCAAATAACCTTTGATGGGTTTATTGCGTGATTTAGGATTACGCTGATACACCAAATTGAAGATATTAAGCAATTCACCGATGGCTAAGGCGATGGTCAAGAAGATGAATGCTTGCGCTGCCATTTGCACAAAGCTGACCATTTTCGCAGACAGGTGGGGAACGGTGACGATACCATTCATAATGACGATTGCTGGGACAATGTTCGCAATTCGACGAATCACACTATGCTGCGACATGATGTCATGATTGGCAAATTTTAGCTTAGTGATGAGATGCCGAATACCACGGACAACAACATGTTTAGCAATAATATAGGCCAATATTGCAATTAAAATCAGTATGCAAAACCCTGTGAGCATTTCGATCCAAGGATACTGATCTGACCAGTCTTTTAAGTTCTGTATAAAATGAAATTTATCCAAAATTTAGTCTTCTTTTGATTAAAACACTGAAAATAGTGTAATCAGCTATACAGATTAATCAAATCATGTCACTAAATTTATACACGTTTTCAACGACTTGATTATTTACTCGTTGTTGGGAGCGTTGGCTGAATTATAGATAGATTCAATAGATGTGTTGGATTGAAAGATAAAAGACCAACATGATAACGAGGGATTTATCACTATCATTTTATTGTAAAAAAGCCTCTTTGTCGGAAGCTTCTTGAACGTTAAATGGTCAAATCATTACCACATTAAGTCATCTGGAATGACATAGGCTGCATAAGGATCTTCTTCATTAGTGACAGCTTCATTCTTTTCTGAGTTATTGACAATAATAAAACCTTCAAGTTTAGCATTGATACGTTCAGCTAAAGCTTTTGGTAAGAAAGCATAGTTGTCATGATCACGAGCAATCACCAAACTGCCTGCAACTAGGGCATTATAAATTTGTTGATTGATATATTGTTTTTTGATTTTGCCATCATCAATAAATTGGTAGATGACTTCGCCATCCGTATCACGGACTTTATGCTGTGAAATCATTTGAACAATGGCTGCTTTGAGCTCTTTTTCTTGCAACAGAGTTTTCTTCTCAAGCTCTATGGCTTGATCTTTCTCTAATTTTTGCTGTTTGTCTTGCGCAATTTTTGCCTTAATCTCAGCTTCATTGCTTTGACCAGTTCTTTGCTCATGCACTGCTTGTTTAGAGAGTTTTTTTGCTTTTTTATTATCGACTAAACCGGCTTTGAGTAACTGAGCCTGTAATGCATTTTTAACCATAACGAATTCCACAATTGCGTTTAAATACGACGATATCGAAAATAGATGATCCAATATACAACACTAAGGATCAAGCTTAATGCTGTCGGGATTAAGAAAGAGTTGAGTTTGAAATAAGGGTAGATCAAACTTGCACTGAGTCCACCAATGAAAAAACCAATTAAAATAAGAAGATGTAATACAACACGGCGTCGCTCGACCACGAGACCTCTTGCCCGATAGCCGAGTGCTAAACCTAAGTCGGTTAAGACACCAGACAAGTGTGTGGTTCGAATGATGGTTCCTTTGTAGTGGCTGACCATGGCATTTTGTACACCCATTGCAACACATGCCCAGAGCAGTGCATAGCGCGGAAAGTACGGCAGGAACAACCAGCATAGAAAAATAAAAAAAGCCACCAGACTAAGGGGTAAGCCATAACGGCGACCCAACTGAAAGTGGCTATTTCCTAAAATGATACCGCTGTAAAATGACCCTACCACATAGCACAATGTAACAAGCGCAAGGTATAAGATGTGCTCAGGTTGCCAGTTCGCAAGTGACATGGCTAAAACACTGATATTACCTGTCATGTGGGAAACGGACTGGTGTAATACCGTAACCAGTCCTAAAACATTAATCATTCCAGCATTAATTGCTAAAAAGAATGCACCCAGTTGTATCCAAAATGGTAAGTGTTGAAATGGCATAACTTCAAAAATGAAACAATGTACTGATTCTACAATATATTATTTTGAAGCTCGGTCAACTGCTGCAGTGAATAATACATCAGTTGATGAGTTAAGCGCTGTTTCAGTTGAGTCCTGCAATACGCTAATCACCATCCCGATAGCAACGACTTGCATCGAAATATCAGAAGAAATACCAAACAGACCGCAAGCAACAGGGATTAAAAGCAAAGAACCACCTGCAACACCAGAAGCACCACATGCTGACACTGTCGCAAGTACTGATAAAATCATCATCGTAGTAAAGTCAACATCAATCCCCAAGGTATTGACTGCTGCAAGTGTAAGTACAGTAATGGTCACAGATGCGCCAGCCATATTGATGGTTGCGCCCAAAGGGATTGCTACGCTTGCCGTAGACTCAGGAACGCCTAAGCGCTTTGCAAGGTCCAAGTTAACTGGAATATTCGCAGCAGAACTACGTGTAAAAAATGCAGTAATACCGCTTTCACGTAAACATTGGAATACTAATGGATAGGGGTTGCTGCGTGTTACAACCGCAACCATAAGTGGGTTAATTACTAGTGCCACAAAAGCCATAGTACCCAGCAATACTGCAAGCAACTGAGCATAGCTTTCTAGAGTACTTAGACCCGTTTCAGCAAAAGTGACGGCCACTAAGCCAAAAATACCCACTGGTGCAAAGTTAATTACGAGGCGGATAACACTGTTTACCGCATGAGCTGTGTCATTTAAGAAGTCTTTAGTCGTGTCTTTTGCATGGCGAAAAGCTACGCCTAAAGCAACAGCCCAAGCTAAAATACCAATGAAGTTTGCTTCGCTAATTGCAGTTACAGGGTTAGCGATGAAACTGAGCAGTAAATTCTTAAAAATTTCAATCAGGCTACTTGGTGCTTGTAGATCGGTATTTGCAGGTAAATTTAAGTATAATGTACTTGGGAAAATAATACTGACGGCAACCGCTGCAAACGCAGCGAGCAACATACCAATTGCATACATGATGATAATTGGACGTAGATTTGCACTGTGGCCCACTCTAAAATTGGCAATAGAGGCAAGAACTAAAACGAAAACAAGTACAGGCGCCACAGATTTTAACGCTTTAATAAACAAGTCGCCTAGTAGGCTCAAATAAGGTGCAACACCGGGAAAAACAAGAGCTACACCAATACCTAAAATAATGGCAATGATAATTCGAGTAACTAAACTCATTCGCGCTAAAACAGAGAACATAGAGGCGCCTTGAAAATTACGAGGACAAAATACGGATTTTAAGTGCGCCATTTTATACCTAATTTCCTAACTGACTGAAAAATATTTAAATATAAAAATTAAGTTATTGTAATTTCAGTTTTTATTATTCATTCTTATTCATAAAAATGACATATTTAATGGGTTTTTATCATAAAAAGACATAGAAAGTTTTTCATTTATGCCAAAAAACTTTCATATATAGATCATATTGAATGTGTCGATAGAAGCTGTGGTGCAAGCGTTTGAATTGCTTGATAATGAGTCAAGAATATTTTTCCACTTAAATGCTTTAACAGTTTTGAGCCTTGTAACCGATCCATCACAGGGCCTTTAACTTCCGATAAATGCAACTGAATGTTTTGTTTAGATAACTCTAGATTGATATCTTCTAACATTTCTAAAGCACTTAGGTCGATACTGCTGATACTTGAACAATTGATCACTACATGAACCAGTGTAGGTTGCTGGCTGACTGCATTAATCAGTTCACCTTTTAAGACATTGGCATTGAGAAAACTTAGGTTTTCATCTATACGCATGGAAAGCACTTGTGCAGCTGTTTGAACATCATGACGTTCAACATTGCGAAAATGTTGTGTACCTTCGACCAAACCAATCACCGCAATATGTGGACGGCTAATTCTCCAAAGCAATAAAACAAATGTTGAGATCATGCCAATGATCAGACCTGTTGAAATATCTATACATACGACCCCAAAGAACGTGATCCACATAGCAATACCATCTGCTTTTGAATATTTCCATGCTTCAATAAAGGGTCTAAAGTCTACCAATTTCCAAATAGAGACAATAATCGTTGCAGCCAGAATGGCTAAAGGCAGGTTTTGAAAAAAACCAGTAAAGTATAAGCTCACTACAATAATCAATAATGATGATATCACTCCTGCCATAGGGGTTTGAGCGCCTGCATCTGCATTAACGACAGTACGAGATAAACTGCCTGTGACAGGAAAGGCTGAACTCAAACCAGCGCTGATGTTGGCTAATCCCAAAGCGATCAGCTCTTGGTTACTATTCAGTTGACTTCGATTTTGTAGCGCTGTTGCTTGGGCAATAGACAATGATTCAACAAAACTGATCATTGCGATCATGGTGGCGCCTGGCAACAGTTGCAGAACCAAAGTCCAGTTCCAATGCGGCATATCGAGCGGAGGCATACCAGATGGAATGATTCCGACCGTTTTGATTCCAAATGTTTGCAGTTGGAAAAAATAGACTAAGGCGATCGACGCAACCACTAAAAATAAAGGAATGGTGCGCGAAAGTAATACAGTCGATCCGAACCAAGACTTAATGGCATGGCTGTTTAGTAGTTTGGGAGTGTAAATTAAAAAAGCGATGGCGCAGAGTCCAAAGACTAGCGTCCCTACGTGAGTGAGACTAATGTATTGCCAAACACTAGTCGCAAACTCGGGGATATTATTGGCTTTTAAAGGCAGATCAACAATAAACTTCAACTGACCCAAAGCAATGAGTAAGGCCGAAGCAATAATGAAACTTTGAATAACGGGATGGCTAATGAGTTGAATTAAAAAACCAAAGCGTAGCATCCCCAAACACAGAGAAATAACACCGACCATGAGCGCCAATAGACAGGCTGCCTGTATATAGACAGGTGAACCAACTTCGAACATTGAATTCAAAGTCGCAAAGGTCATCATGGAAATGATGGCAACGGGACCAATCGAAAGCGTGGGACTGCCGCCGATGATGGCATAAATAATCATCGGGATGATACTGGCATATAATCCTGTAATTGGAGGTAAACCTGCCAACATGGCGTATGCCATGCCTTGAGGAACCAACATGGCAATGACAATAAAGGATGCAAGTAAATCTGATTTAAAAGTAGGCGTGTCATAGTGCTTGAGCCACTGCCATGCGGGGAGATAAAGGCCTAGACGACGATTCCAATCAGACATAAAAAAATCTAAATCATAAATTTAGATATATTATGCATAAAAAATGCTAAGAAGTCTTAGCATTCATTATACTCACATCAAAAATAGCATAATTATTTGATTTTAAAGACGTGGTTTAGGGCAATACAACTGATATAAAGTATTTAAGACTTCTACCATACGTTCGTCTTTAATGGAGTAGTAAATTTGCTTACCGTCACGACGTGTATTTACGACATCGCTTTTGCGTAGCATCATCAATTGCTGAGAAAGTGTTGGCTGTTTGATGTCAGTAATTTCTTCAATTTGTGAAACATTAAGTTCTTGTTGCGACAAATGGCATAGAATTAATAAACGATCGGTATTGGCTAGAGATTTTAAAATACTCACAACAACTTCAGCAGAGTCGCGCATAGACGTGATTTCAAGTCCTGTGTTCATTTAAAACCTACTCATAAAACAAAACAACTGTGCGCTTAGTATAAAACCAAGCAGTTCATAATGTTGTGTGTTCATGTGTAATATGCATGGCTTTTAGTGAAATAAAATATTAGTTAAAGTTATATATACGTTCTATTTACATCAAAAATAGTTATCTTGAATATCACTTAAGTTCTCGATATTTATATAATTTAAGGATAAAAATTTAATAATATTTGTATTCTTTATGATTATTTATAATAAGCTTTTATTATTTTTTCATATATGAGTCTTATGACAGCATAATCTTTCATCTATTTATAAAATAGCACTATAAAATTTAAAAATATATGTATTTATTAAAGGCATAATTATTGCAACTTATTTTTTTTGACCAATAAGTAAATTTTAAGATGAATGTACAAATTTTTCCCTCAAATGAAGAAAGTGCAGAATATGTGGTTCTATCGTCTGGTTTAGGCGGACATGGTCAGTTTTGGCAACCCCAAATTCAAGTGCTACAGTCTAAGTTTCATGTATTGATTTACGATCAAGAAGGTTGCTGTGCTGATGCAGCATTATTAAAACCAGATTATTGTATGCGAGATTTGGGGCAGCAACTTTTGCTGATTTTAAAACAACATCATATTCAACGATTTCATTTTATTGGTCATGCATTGGGCGGCTTTATTGGTGCCGAATTAGCATATTTATGCCAACTGACAGCGTATCGTATGTTGTCCATCACGATTTTAAATGGCTGGGATACGCTAGATGCGCATACTTATAAATGCTTTGAAACACGAATCAATCTTTTAAAATGGGCTGGAACAGAAGCTTATGTCAAAGCGCAAGCATTGTTCTTATATCCACCCGCTTGGATTTCAGCAAATATAGAAAGTATTCAAAAACAAGAACAGCTCCAAGTTCAAAACTTTCCACCACATGAAAATGTATTACGACGACTGAGTGCTTTAATGGCTTTTCAACTGAGCGAGGAGATACGAGTGGCTTTGCAGAATATCCCTATGCATTTGATCGCGAACCAAGATGATTTCCTTGTGCCTTACCAACGCTCACAAAAGCTAAAACAGTTGTTTCCGCATGCGCAGTTGACTCTTTTAAGGCAGGGCGCTCATGCGGCGACTGTAACTGAGACAGCACGGATGAATAACGAAATATTGGGCTTTTTAATAGCACAGGAAAGTTTGGTTTAAATGTTAATTGTTTAATTCAACTTTATAAAATAAAGGTGTCTAGATTTTATATCTAGACACCTTTTTCTTTAGGCGAATACATTTAAAAAAACTAGTTTGGTTCATTTTCTGCACAATGTTCGACCATAGATCACAAATATAGTGCATGGTGATAATTATTATTTTACTTTTTGGTAAAAAATAAAAATAATTAAAATATAATAAATATTTGAAAATAAATAATAAAAATAAATTGGCACGGCTTATGCAAATGTATTTTTATCAAACAAAGAGTAAAAACTTTGCGCTGATTGAATATTTTTAATTCATCAGCATTCACCGAGGCCAGAGGATAAAAGAGATGAAAATAGGTGTGTTTTGCCCGATTGGAAATAATGGCTGGCTGCTTTCGGAAAGCGCCCCACAGTATATGCCTTCATTTGAACTAAACAAAAAAATTGTTCAACGCGCTGAGCATTATGGCTTCGACTTTGCTTTGTCGATGATTAAGCTGCGTGGTTTTGGCGGGAAAACTGAGTTTTGGGATCATAACCTTGAGACATTCACTTTGATGGCTGGGCTTGCAGCAGTAACCAGCAAAATCAAAATTTATGCAACAGCAGCGACATTGGTAATGCCACCTGCAATTGTGGCGCGTATGGCATCAACGATTGATTCTATTTCAAATGGGCGCTTTGGTTTAAATGTGGTGACAGGTTGGCAAGCTCCAGAATATACGCAAATGGGGATGTGGCCAGGAGATGAATATTTTGCACAACGTTATGAATATCTCTCGGAATATGTAGAAATTCTACGTGAACTTTGGGCAACAGGGCGTTCAGACTTCAAAGGAGAGCATTTTACCATGCAAGATTGTCGTGTCAGTCCACGTCCACAAGCAGACATGAAAATTATTTGTGCAGGTCAGTCTGATACAGGACTTGAGTTTTCTGCCAAATATGCCGACTACAACTTTGTCTTTGGTAAAGGGTTGAATACACCAACAGCCTATGCAGAAATCAATGACCGCTTAAAAGTACAAACGGATAAAACAGGCCGTGACGTGCAAACCTATGTGTTGTTCATGGTGATTGCTGCACAAACCGATGAAGAGGCACATGCAAAATGGCAAAAATATAATGCTGGTGCAGATATGGAGGCCATCAATTGGCTAATGAATCAAGGTGGTAAAGATACCAAATCTGGAGCAGATACGAACATCCGTCAAATGGCCTCTTCAGTTTCACCTGTGAATATCAATATGGGAACCTTAGTAGGCTCGTTTGAGCATGTTGCACAAATGTTAGATGAAATTGGTGAGATCCAAGGGACGGAAGGCATTTTGCTTACCTTTGATGATTTTGTACAAGGGGTCGAAGACTTTGGTCAGCGCATACAACCTTTAATGAAATGCCGTGAACATATCGTGGTTGAAGAGGACGTATCCCAAGCTATTTTGGAGAAAAGTGCATGAATGAGCCGATTGTCTGTACAGAATTTACTAAACAGTGCCTGCACGCAAAAACATTGAAAGCCGAACCTGAACATATTGCATTGGCACCTGAGCACACGGCATTGATTGTGATTGATATGCAAAATGCCTATACCTCAGAAGGTGGCTATTTGGATTTAGCTGGGTTTGATGTATCTAAAACTAGACCTGTGGTTGAAAACATTCAAAAGTCCGTTCTTGCTGCACATGCAGCGGGTATACAGGTGATTTACTTTAAAAATGGTTGGGATGATCAATATCGCGAAGCAGGAGGGATTGATTCGCCGAATTTCCATAAGTCGAATGCTTTAAAAACCATGCGCAAAAATCCTGAGCTACAGGGAAAGCTATTGGCAAAAGGTGGTTGGGACTTTGAGTTGATTGATGCACTAAAGCCAGAACCACAAGACTTGGTGATTGAAAAGCCTCGTTATAGCGGATTTTTTAATACCGCACTGGACAGCATGTTGCGGGTACGTGGAATCCGAAATTTAGTTTTTGTTGGTATTGCGACCAATGTTTGTGTTGAGTCAACTCTCAGGGATGGTTTTTTCTTGGAGTATTTCGGGGTAGCTCTTAAGGATGCGTGCTATCAGGCTGGGCCCGTCGAAGCACAAGAAGCAAGTCTCTATAACATCAAAACCTTTTTTGGTTGGGTATCTGATACACAAAGTTTTGTAAACACCTTTCAGACCTCTGGCAATAAGCCTCTGGCAAAAACAGCATAAGCCAAACATACAATAGATTAAAGGAAGTCTCATGCCTAAAGAAATTATTGTGCCAGAAGGCACAGCGAAACCACTGGCTCCATTTGTACCTGCGACTAAGGCTGACAATATCGTCTATGTATCAGGCACTTTAGCTTTTGATGAACAGAACAATGTTGTCCATGTGGGCGATGCAGCTGCACAAACTCGACATATTTTAGAGACTATTAAACGAGTCCTTGAAACAGCTGGCGGTACGATGGATGACGTGACTTTTAACCATATTTTTGTGAAAGATTGGGGGGATTATGGTGCGATTAATGCTGTATATGCCGAATATTTTCCAGGTGATAAGCCCGCGCGCTATTGTGTCCAAACTGGATTGGTTAAGCCTGATGCTTTAGTGGAAATTGCTTCGGTTGCACATGTGGCTTGAGTTGAATAATCAAATTTTAACGTCCTGAATGGAGGAATTTGACATTCAGGACATGGAGAATACGATGAATGCAAAACTATTACACCAAGATCAGGTTGAAGCCATGCTAAACACTATAGTGCCTGAAGAAAAAGCGGAAGTGATATTGGATCAACACCTGTTCCGTCAAGGCATGGCGAATCTTGGTGCTGCGGTTAATGTGATTACGACGGATGGTGCAGCGGGTCAGGCAGGTTTTACTGCATCGGCAGTATGTAGTGTGACAGATACACCACCGACCTTATTGGTCTGTTTAAACCGTTCATCTTCTGTGTTTGATACATTTAAAACAAATCAAGTACTGTGTGTGAATACGCTATCGAGCCAGCAACAACATTTATCTAACGTATTTGGAGGCAAAACTCCAATGTCTGAACGTTTTGCTCAAGGCACATGGTCCACACTTTTGACCAATGCTCCAGTCTTGGATGATGCCTTAGTGAGTTTTGACTGCGAAGTGGTGCAGAGTATGTCTGTGGGGAGTCATGATGTTCTGTTTTGCCAAGTCAAAGCCATGAAGCAAAGTTGTGGACTGAATGCACTTATGTATTTTAAGCGTGGTTATTGCGAGCCATTACCAATGTGTTAATTCAAAAAATCCTACTTTTTAAGGGAGGGGAAACCCATGCAAACAAAAGAATCGTGGTTTCCAAAATTTAAGCCTTATCAAGGCGATTTAGATACAACTGCTGTGCAAACAGATGAGTACTTGCCCGTAGGCAAAAGCATTATTTTAGGATTACAACATGCTTTTGCCATGTTCGGTGCAACTGTGCTTGCGCCATTGCTGATGGGTTTTGATCCGAACTTAACTATCTTTATTACAGGGATTGGTACGATACTTTTCTTCCTAATGACTGGCGGACGTATGCCAAGTTATTTGGGGTCTAGCTTTGCCTTTATTGGTGCAGTGGTTGCAGTCACAGGCTACACGGGTGTCGGATCAAATCCAAATCTTTCGTTAGCATTGGGTGGAACCATTGCATGTGGTGTATTGTACGCTTTAATTGGCTTAATTGTGATGCGTACAGGCACAGCATGGATTGAAAAGTTGATGCCACCTATTGTGACAGGCGCTATCGTAATGATCATTGGTTTACACCTTGCACCTGTTGCAATTAAAAGTGTATCGGCCAATCAATTTGACTCTTGGATGGCCTTAATCACAATTATTTGTATTAGTGTGATTGCGGTATTTACCAAAGGGATGGTGCGCCGCTTATTGCTTCTTTTAGGCTTGGTTGCATCCTATTTTATTTACTTCTTACTGACCAATGTCATGGGTTTTGGTACTGCAATTGACTTTGCCAAAGTTGGTCAAGCAGCATGGTTTGGTTTACCGACTTTCCATAGCCCAACCTTTGATGTAAATGCCATGATGTTGATTGCACCTGTTGCAATTATTTTGGTGGCGGAAAACTTAGGACATTTCAAAGCAGTTTCAGCGATGACTGGGAAAAATTTGTCTCCTTATATGGGGCGTGGTTTCTTTGCGGATGGCGTGTGCACTACGCTTTCAGCTTCAGTTGGTGGAACAGGGATGACGACTTATGCTGAAAACATTGGAGTCATGGCGGTCACTAAAGTTTATTCAACCACAATCTTTGTCTTTGCAGGTGTGTTTGCTATTTTACTGGGGCTTTCCCCTAAGTTTGGTGCAGTGATTAGTACGATTCCCGTTGCACTTTTGGGTGGGGCATCCATTGTTGTTTTCGGTTTGATTACGGTTGCGGGCGCAAAAATTTGGGTCGATAACAAAATTGATTTTACCAAGAACAGTACTTTAATGATTGGTGCGGTGTGTCTGATTATGGGAACAGGTAATTACAGCTTACAAATTGGTAGTTTTGACCTAGGTGGTATTGGCACCGCAACACTAGCAGCTATTCTTCTTAATCTTTTCTTAAACCGAGGCAGTGAAAATGAGCAGGCCATAGAAAAGTCGGATGACCAAATCAATAGCACTATTGCACACGGTTAGGAGTACGTTTTGAGTCTGAATATTGCATTTATAGGACTGGGCGCAATGGGTTGGCATATGGCCTCCCATTTGCCAAAACTGGGTCATAATGTTTGGGTGTGGAATCGCACAGCGGAAAAAGCTGCATTGCATGCACAAACCTTTGGCACTGAGCCCGTTCAAATCCAACAAGCGGTGCAAGCCGATATTATATTTTCATGCTTGCCGACCAGCGCAGATGTTGAAGCTTTAATTGCATTACATCCACCTAAGTCTGAAAGTTTATGGGTGGACTGTACCAGTGGCGTGCCTGAGTCTGCGCAGCGAATTTCCACTGATTTGGCAGCACGTGGTGTAACTTACTTAGATGCACCTGTTTCGGGTCAAACCATTGGTGCTGAACGCGGTACTTTAACGGTTATGGTAGGTGGCAATATCGCTGGATTTGAAAGGGCAAAACCGATCATTCAGGCATTTGCGGGGCTGATTGAATACGTCGGGGAAAGTGGTGCAGGCTTTGCAGTTAAAGCGGTGAACAATACACTCATGGCAACACACTTATGGGCTCTGTCTGAGGGTTTGTCTATTTTGAAGCATCGAGGCGTTGATTTGGTCGGAGCATTGAGTTGTATCAATCACTCTAGCGGTAAAAGTACGATGTCTGAAACGGTGATGGCGCAAAAAGTTTTGAGCCGAACTTTTCAAAAAACTTTTGCTTTAAACCTGTTGCAAAAAGATATTGGCATTGCGTTGGATTTGGCGGAGGAAGGACAGATGAAAACTCCTATTTTTCATACAACGCAGGAATTGTTTTTAAAAACAGATCGAGAACAGGCTACACAAGTGGATTTTAGCGCGGCAGTCACGGAGTTGGAAAAGTGGAATAGCCTAACACTAATATAAGTGGCTCACTTGCTACTAAAAGTATGGGGAAACCCATACTTTTTCCGTTTAAATGATTTATTTATCAAATAAAAACATATGCACGACCAAATGTCAGTTTGCATTTAAAAATCAGGGTATGATAATCAATACATCATTAAAAACAACATAGGAAACATTGCTATGACTACGGATTCAGCTTTTCCAACGCCTCATAATTTAGGGATAGCGGTTTATAGTAATAACGCAGAAGCGATAGGTAATACCCCATTGGTTCGTATCAACCGAATTATACAAAGCCCAGCAACCGTTTTAGCCAAAGTTGAAAGCCGTAACCCAGCATTTTCAGTCAAATGCCGTATCGGGGCTGCACTTATTGCAGATGCTGAAGCACGTGGTGTACTTAAAGAGGGAATGCACATCGTAGAGCCTACCAGTGGGAATACTGGGATTGCTTTGGCATTTGTTGCTGCAGCAAAAGGCTATGCATTAACCCTGACTATGCCATCAAGTATGAGTATCGAACGCCGTAAAGTAATGAAAGCTTTAGGTGCTAACTTGGTGCTTACAGACCCTGCAAAAGGCATGCGTGGTGCGGTAGAAGAAGCAAAGCGTTTAGTAGATGAAAACCCAGAAACTTATTTCTTACCACAACAGTTTGAAAATCCAGCAAACCCAGCTATCCATGAAGCAACTACAGGCCCTGAAATTTGGGAAGCAACAGGTGGTAAAGTTGATATTTTAGTTGCTGGTGTTGGAACAGGCGGTACGATTTCTGGGATTTCAAGTTATTTTGAAAAAGTAAAAAAACAAGCCTTGTACTCAGTTGCGGTAGAACCAGCGGAGTCGCCGATTATAGGGCAAACCAAACGTGGCGAAGCTTTGACACCTGGACCACATAAGATTCAGGGGATTGGCGCTAATTTTATTCCTAAAAACTTAGACCTTGACTTGGTCGATGAAGTGATGCCAATTGATGCTGCAACAGCAATTGATTGGGCACGTAAAACAGCAAGTCAAGAGGGTATTTTAGTGGGTATTTCAAGTGGTGCAGCGATGGCTGCAGCAGCAGAACTTGCAGCACGCCCTGAAAATGCGGGTAAAACTATTGTGGTGATTTTACCTGATGGTGGTGAGCGTTATTTATCTTCAGTTTTGTTTGAAGATATTTCAACTGATTAATTGGATGTAAATGTAAAAAGCCAAACAGTTGATGTTTGGCTTTTTATTATTTTAGTCGCTTAAGCAGTTTTGAAACTTAAAGGACTGCGTGTGAAATTTTATCAGGTGTCATGAGGGCTTGATTAACATACAGTTTAATCAGGCGTTCGCGTGAACCAATTGATTTTTGATAATACGTTGAATTGAGCAACAAAGACGCACCGTAGGTCACTGTCCATACATAAGATAAATAATCACGAATGGACATTGCACTGTCTAAAGACTTTAAGTAGTCAGAGGTCATATCTTTAATTTCGATAATACGTTGCTCACGTATTTGATAGAGCTTCTCAAAAAGTTCTTTAAGTTTACGTTCGCTATTGGTTAAACGTTCTTCAATAACGTGCAGTAAAATCGTACGATTTGAATTTAACATGTTGTACAACATGTATTCAGAAACATAGGTTTTAATATCATTATTGTACTTCTGAGAAATTTCCAGCAAGCGAGTTTCATTTAAGATAATCAACTCCAAATAGAGTTGGTTCTTACTTTTGAAATGCTTGTAAATTGTACCCTTGGCAATATCGAGTTCCGTTGCTAATTCGCTTAAGGTGATGTCTTGATTATTATCTAATAACAAAGTCTCAGCCATAGCTAAAATTTTCTCTTTGCGTAATAGAAAATTCTGTTGGCGTACTGAAGTCATTGGCTTTTCCAGTATATTTTATGAGAACTATAGAGAGGCTATTT